>JAABRB010000031.1 GCA_011391185.1 Betaproteobacteria bacterium | reverse complement strand
GACGCGGCGCATCGATGTCTTCGCGAACGGGCACGCGATGGCACGGCCGCGCCCGGGATTCGTCTGGGGGAGTGCGCGCGAACGTGTCCTGCGCCACACGGGCCGCGTGCATTTTGCGCACTCGGACCTATCCGGATTCTCGCTGTTCGAGGAAGCGCAGTATCGTGGGGTGAACGCGGCGGAGCGCGTGCTCGCGGCGCTCTCGGTCCGTTCGCCTTCGATTCTTTAGGAGGAGGTCGTCATTCCCGCGTAAGTGGGAATCCATGCCATCAACACATGGACTGTCCGAACTGCAAAGGCGGAATGGAAGCGCGGTCGTTCGACCGGCACCTGGCGGGAGAGGTGGCGGTGGATCTCTGCTTTCCCTGTCACCTGATCTGGTTCGACAGCGCCGAGAGCCTGCAGCTCGCGCCGGCCGGCGTGCTCGAGCTCTTCAAGCAGATTCACCGGCACGAGAAGAGTGAGCGCCGGCCACTGGGCGCGCAGTTCGGCTGCCCGCGATGCAACGGGCGGCTCCGGCGGACCGAGGACATGTCGAAGGGCGGGCGCTTCCGCTATTACCGCTGCGCGAACGACCACGGACGCCTCACGCCGTTCTTCGATTTTCTGCGCGAAAAGCAGTTCGTGCGGGCGCTCACTCCCGGGGAGATTGCGCGCGTGCGCGCGGAGATTCGCCAGGTGCAATGCTCCGGCTGCGGGGCGCCGATCGATCTCGCGCAGGACACGCGTTGTCCGCACTGCGCGGCACCGCTCTCGATACTCGACGCGGACGCAGTCGAAAAGGCGGTACGGACCTGGGCCACCGCCGCGCAGTCGCGCGCGACGCCGGATCCGCAGGCCGCGGCCGCAGCCGTGGCGCAACTCCGTGCAAGCGAGCGCACGCTCAGTCATGACGGACGCGGCACCGGACCCGCGCTGCTGGGGGGATTCACCGCCGGCGGCGATCTCGTGGATCTCTGTATCCACATGCTCGGCGACCTCTTTGACTGAATTTGCGCGGGCGCGACTTTTTGCGCTTGGCGCTGCCGGTTTGACAATCCTGTAACGATTCTGGCGGGCATTTCCGGCGCAGGTCGCTACAATGCCGACGTCATGAAGGACGCTCTGGCCCAGGCACGCATCGATCTTGCAACTGCGTTGCGCTGGGCTCACCGATACGGCCTCTCGGAAGGCGTCTGCAACCACTTCAGCCTGGCCGCCCCGGGACTCAAGGACCGGTTCCTCATCAATCCGCAGGGCATTCACTGGGCGGAGGTCGTGCCGAGCGACATCGTGCTGGTCGATCCCGCCGGCGAAGTGGTGGAAGGCCGCCACAAGGTGGAGCCCACCGCGTTCCACATCCACAGCCGGCTCCACCGCTCCAAGCGCTCGCCCGCCTGCGTGACGCACACGCACATGCCGTACGCGACGGCGCTCACGCTGCTGGAAGGCGGTCGGCTGGAGCCGGCGAGCCAGAACGCCTTGCGGTTCTACGGGCGCGTGGCCTACGACGAGGAGTACAACGGGCTCGCGCTCGACGAGGCCGAGGGCGACCGCATCGCCGCGCGCCTGAACGGCAGCGACATCCTGTTCCTGCAGCACCACGGCGTGATCACCTGCGGGGAGAACGTCGCGTACGCCTTCGACGATCTCTATTACCTGGAGCGCGCGTGCATGGTGCAGGTACTCGCCCAGGGCAGCAACAAGGTGTTCAAGCGCGTTCCGCACCACATCGCGACGACGACCGCCAGGCAGTGGGCCGCCGAGCGCCAGCAGTCGACGCTGCATCTCGCATCGCTCAGGCGGATGCTCGAGCGCGAAGAGCCCGGCTGGACCGTGCTCTAGTGTCATTCCCGCGAACGCAAGAATCCAGGCCTTGCCCTCAGACGGCGCCGAGCGACAACCGGATCGCGCGGACCATGTCGGCGGGCGCCAGGGCAATGTCCACCACGATCGCATCGCCCGGCTCTTCCAGCGTGTCGAGCTGCGAGCCGAGGAGCGCCGGGTTCATGTAATGCCCGCGCCGGGCTTCCAGCCGCTCGCGCAGCAGCGCGCGGGATCCACGCAGGTGCACGATCTTCGCTCCCGCGAGGCCCTCGACGAGCGCGTCCCGGTAGGCGGCCTTGAGCGCGGAGCACGCCAGCACCACGCTCCGACTGGCGCGCTCGCGCTCCCGCAGGAGTGCGTTCAGCCGCGCGAGCCACGGCGCCCGGTCGGCATCGTCGAGTGGCGTTCCCGATTTCATCTTCGCCACGTTCGCGGGCGGATGATGATCGTCGGCGTCGACGAACCCGGCGCCGAGCTCGGTCGCGAGCAGGCGGCCGACCGTGGTTTTTCCGGCGCCGGTCACGCCCATCACGATGACGATCATGGTTGTCATGATTCTAGATGCTCGTGCGCCGGCAGGGTAAGATTGCGCCCCAGTGACGCTTCCGATCCGATTTACCAGCCCGAACCGCCCGGCTCTGCTTGCGGGGCTCGCGGCCGCTGCGCTTGCCGCCGCCGGGTTGCCTGCGACCGCTGCCACCCTGAGCTACTCCTATCGCGTCGAGCTTGCCGCGTCCGCGACGAAAGCGCAGGTGCGCGCGGGCGGCGTGAACTGGGAGTGCCGCGGGAAGTTCTGCGTCGCGTCCGCGCGCGGCGGCAACGTAACCGTGCGGGGCTGCCGGGAGCTCGCGAGCCAGGTTGGCCGCGTCGTCTCCTACCGCAGCGAAATCAAGCAGCTCGGAGGCGACGACATCGACGCATGCAATGTCGCGGTCGCGTTCAAGGCGTCGACGCCACAGGGTGAGCCGACGCCGACTGCCGCTCCGACTCCTGCGGCGAAGCAACCGGAATCGCGGTCGAGCGTCACCACCGAGGAGCTCACGTTCACCGGGGTGCACAAGTGGAGCCCGGCGCGGTGAGACGCCCGGCAGGGCTCGCGGCGATTGCGGTCCTGTGCGCGGCGCTCGTCGCGTCGGATGCGGCGCGGGCCGAAGTCTTCACGATCGAGACGCCGATCTCCGTCAAGGGGTTGCCGCCGGAAGTCGTCGACGGGGCGGTCACGTGCGCCGTCTTCACCGAGCTGGACGGACATACCAGCAACCTGGGCTACGGCGGATTCGGATCCACCCAGTTCACGGTGAAGGGCGGCGCGTTTCTCGGCCGCCTGCGCGTCCCGGTCCAGCTCGACGTGGCTTCGGCGAAACTGCTGCGCTCCTACCGCTGCACGCTCTATTTCATCCGCAACGTGGGTGGGGAGCGCAAGAGCGCCACGGCGGCCCGCCTCTCCGATCCTGCGAGCCCGGACTATCGCGAGGAGTTCCGCCGCGCGCGCGCGAGCCGGTTCGCCGGGGAGACGAAGGGAACCTTGTAGAGGCGCGTTCCGTCGTCTGGAATGACGCCTCGCCACGATCCGGACGGCGCGCTAGCCGGCGAGACGGCTGAGCTGGGGAAACATGAAGCGCCGGGCTTCATCGTCCATCTCCGTCTTGAACTTGTGCTTCTGTCGCAGGACTTCCACGCGCGCCACGGCCGGGCGCGCGTTGATCTCGTCGATCAGCCGCTTCAGGTTTGGAAACCGGGTCCAGGCATTGTCATCCGACAGCACGTGAGGGATCAGCCGCGCCCAGCCCCAGACCGCCATGTCGAGGATCGAGTAAGTCGATCCCAGCATGTACGCGTTGCGCCCCAGTCGGCCCTCGATGATTTTCCAGTGGCGTTCGGCTTCGAAGTCGTAGCGGTTCACGGCATACTTCTCGGGGCCCGGTGCGTAGTGCCGGAAATGCACCGCCTGCCCCGAGAAAGGGCCGACGCCACTCGCGACGAACATGAGCCAGGACAGTAATTCGCCGCGAGCGGCGGGGCGCTCGGCCTGGTCCGGGAGGAAACGTTTCGTCTTCTCGGCCAGGTACAGCAGGATGGCGTTGCTGTCGAACACGGTGGCGTCGCCATCCACGATGACCGGGACCTTGGCATTGGGATTGAGCGCGAGGAACTGCGGCTGAAACTGATCCCCTTTGCGTGTATCGACGGGAACGGCTGCGTACTCCAGCCCGGCCTCCTCGAGGAACAATGCGACTTTCATGGGGTTGGGGGCATTGCTGTAGTAGAACGTGAGCAAGATCCATCTCCTCGGGAATGTGGATAGCGCGCGATCGTACCCCACGCAGACGGGATGCGCCGGGCGCCGAGCGTATCGGAACCGTTCCGGCTAAGCTGCTGCCCATGGCGAGGGGGGCACGATGGCAGTGACGGCACAGCCGGTTGGCGGCGCGCGCGCCGCAACATTCGTCTACGTCTCGAACGCGGCGGATGGCGAGATCCGCACCTACCGCATGCTCGACTCGGGCGAACTGCAGCCGGGCGAGCGCGTCAAGGTGGCGAACATGGTGATGCCCATGGCCGTGAGCCCGGATCGCCGCATCCTGTACGCGGCGTCCCGGTCCAAGCCGTTCTCGGTGCACGCCTATTCGATCGACTCCGGCAGCGGCGCGCTGTCGCATCTGTCGACCTCGCCGCTGGCGGAAAGCTTTCCGTATATCTCGCTCGACATCACCGGGCGCTTTCTGCTGGCCGCGTCCTATTCCGGGCATCTCGTCAGCGTCAACGCGATCGGGAGCGACGGGCGCGTTTCAGCCGAGCCCCTGCAGGTGATCCCGGTCGGCCGCAACGCTCACGCCATCCGCGTCGACGCGAGCAACCGGTTCGTCTACGCCCCCACGCTGGGCACGGATCAGATCTTCCTTTTCACTTTCGATGCAAAGTCCGGCCGGCTCGCTTCGAACACGCCGGCGGTCTACCAGATGCCGGCGATGACGGGTCCCCGGCATTTCGTCTGCTCCGGCGACAACCGGTTCCTGTTCATGCTCAGCGAGCTGCTGGGTACGGTCACCACTTTCGCCATCGACGCCGCGACGGGACTGCTCACCGGGCTGCGCTCGGCGTCCGCGCTGCCAGCCGACACCGCGCTGCGGCCCGGCGCGCCGCGCGGCGCCATCGTCCGGCCGGGCACGCCCTCACCGCGCAGCACCGACGACGACATCTGGGCGGCGGACATCCATCTGACTCCGGACGGCCGTTTCCTGTACGTCTCGGAGCGCACCCGCAGCACGCTCGGCGCGTTCCGCGTCGATGGCGCAACCGGCACGCTCACGTATCTCGCGAGCACGCCCACCGAACCGCAACCGCGCGGATTCGCCATCGATCCGCGCGGCAGGTACCTCGTCGCGAGCGGCGAGAAATCGGAAACGATCTCCGTGTACTCGATCGACCCGGCGAGCGGCGCGCTCGCGCTGCTCGGCAAGCTTCCGGGCGGAAAAGGCGCCAGCTGGGTCGAAATCGTCAGCTTTGAAGAATAGGGTCGGTTCCCGTTTCCATCTGCACCGACGAATCCGGAGGAACAATGGCCACATCCGATGGCGTGATCGTGGGGGCCGGCCACAACGGCCTCACGCTCGGCGCGTACATGGCGCGCGCGGGGCTGAAGGTCTGCGTGCTCGACGCCGCGCCGCGGATCGGCGGCGGATGCTCGACCGAGGATGCGACACTCCCGGGCTTCCGCTGCAACCTGCACTCGAATTTCTACATCGCGTTCAGCTCGAGCCCGCTGATGCGCGACCTCGAGCTCGCCCGCCATGGCTTCGCGTACATCGAGCCGCCGGTGCAGAACGGCGTTGCCATGCGCGACGGCACCGCGCTCACGATCCACAAGGACGTCGAAAAGACGTGTGCCTCCATCGCGCGTTTCTCGCGACGCGACGCCGAGTCGTTCCGCTATCTGAGCGAGACCTACGCGGTGAAGATGCGGCCGTTCTTCACCTCGCTCCTCTACAATCCGCCGCTCGCGCCGGACGAGATCCGGTCGCGCCTCACCGGCCCGGAAGGCCGCGAGTTCCTCGCGCACGCGCCGCTCGACCTTTTTCAGGCGGTGGATCGCCACTTCGAGGACCAGCGCATCCGCACGCTCTTCAAGCTGCTCATGCACGTGACGACCGGCGAGAACGTTCCCGGTACCGGGCTCATCTTCCCTATGATCCTCGCCTCGATCACGCACCTTGCGCTCCCGGCCGGCGGATCGGCCTCGCTCTCGCACGCGCTCGCACGCGTGATCGAGGCCGGCGGCGGAACCGTGAAGACGGGCGCGGCGGTGCGCGAGATTGTCGTCGAGTCGAACCGCGCGACCGGCGTCCGGCTGGCGGACGGCACGCGCATCGACGCGGCGCGATTCGTGGCGAGCGGCATCGATGCGCCGGGAACGATGCATCTCGCGGGCGCGCAGCACTTCCCTGCGCCGGTGCGGGAAAAGCTCGACGCCTGGCACTGGGGCGACCACAGCCTCGTCACGATCCACCTCGCGCTCAACGCGCCGCCCGACTACGCCGCGGCGAAATTCGATCCGGACATCAACCGCGCGTTCAACGTGTTCTTCGGGTTCGACGACACCGAGCAGGTCGTGCGCTGCTTCGAGCAGTGCAAGAACGGCGAGTTTCCCGACTGGCCGATGGGCAACGGCGCGTGCAATTCGCTCTTCGATCCGACCTACGCGCCGCAGGGCAAGCACGCCGCATTCTGGTGGCCGTTCGCGCCGTACGCACTGCCCGGCGGTCCCGAGGAATGGGATCGTCGCAAGCCGGAGATCACGGCGCGCCTGCTCGACGTATGGCGGGGCTATGCGCCGAACCTGACGCCGGACAACGTTCTCGCCACGTTCCTCTTCACTCCGATCGACATCGAGCGCGGCAACGCGGCGATGCGGCGCGGCGCGGTCCGGCTCGGCGCCTACGTCCCGTCGCAACTCGGCATCAACCGGCCGCATCCAGAGCTTGCGAAGAACCGCACGCCGATCGACGGGCTCTACCTCTGCGGCTCCTCGTGCCACGGCGGCGGCGCAAACGGCGGGCCGGGCTACAACGCGGCCAACGCGATCGTCGCCGACCTCGGGCTCGCCCGGTCCTGGACGCCCGTCGCCCCGCCCGAGTGGAACGGGTAGTCAGCCGGCGCGGCGGAAAGTCAGGTTGATCCGGCAGTCGCCGACCAGCGGATGATGCCCCGCCTTGAGGGGCATCACCCCGTGATAGCGCATCCGGTCGGATCCGCCCCATGCGACCACGTCCCCGTGCTGCAACGGCACGCGCGTCGTCCGGTCCGCCCGGTTCGCGCCACCGAACAGGAACACGGCCGGAATGCCGAGCGAGACGGAGACGATAGGCGCATCGAAATCGCGCTCGTTCTTGTCCTGATGCAGCGAGAGTCTGGCGCCCGCCTCATACCGATTGACCAGGCACGCATCGGGTATGAATCCGGGGTAGCCCGCGGTTTGCGCGGCGTTCCCGGCCAGCCGGAGGAAGGATGCAGGCATGGGCGGCCAGCGCCTGCCGCTTTCGGGATCGATGGGGTCGTAGCGATAGCCGGTTCGATCCGTGACCCAGCCGAGCGCGCCGCAATTCGTCATCGCCACCGACATGCGGAATCCGCCCGGCGTCACCATGTGGCGCAACGGCGCCTGCGCGATGACGCTCCGGAGGTCGGCGAGCAGGGTCGACTCGTTGGCCGTGGCGAATCCGCGCAGCACCACGGTACCGGGGCCGATGGGCTCCGCGCGCGATTCGACCCCGCTTTCGATACCGAATAGTTCCAGGTTCATGCGGGGACCGTCACGCCGCGTGGTGAAAGATGATGCCGAGCGTAAGTCGATGCCCGACGCCGCGGGGCTTCAGCGCCGCGCGGGGATCGTCCAGAGATAGATCGTGTCCCGGCCCATCCGGACAGTCTTCTCGGGCGGCCAATCGCGCCCCATCGTGAAGTCGTGCGAAACGATGCGCGTGCCCGGCTGGAGGTCGCGCAGCAGCTTCGGCTTGAGCTTCAGGTTGATCTCCGGCAGGAGGTATAGCGTGACCACTGTCGCCGCGCGGATGTCGGCGCCGAAGAGGTCGCCCACGAAGAATTTCACCCGATCCGTGACGCCGACCCGCTGGGCGATGTAGTTGGCCTCTTCGATGCGCTCCGGGTCGATGTCCACACCGACGCCGCGCGCGCCGAACTTGGTCGCGGCCGTGACGACGATGCGCCCGTCGCCGCAGCCGAGATCGTAGACCAGATCCTTCGCGGTCACGCCGGCGAGGCCGAGCATTTCGTCGACCACTTCCTGCCGGGTTGGCACGTAGGGAACGTCGAGCTCGAATTGCTCGAGCTTGCGGGGCGTGGCGCTCTGCTGCGCAAAAGCCGCGGGAATCGTGAGCGAGGCGACGATGGCCCCGCTCCATGCAAGGAAGTTGCGTCGTTTCATGCGGATTGCCTCGATGCGGCCGCCGTGCCGCCGATACGCAGATTGACCGCGAGCAGCACCCCGCCGATGGCGAGGACTCCCACTCCCAGCCATGCTCCGGTCGTGACGTACGCAAGGCTCGAATAGAGGAGGTACGCGCAGGTCGCCACGAAGAGCGCCGGTGTGATCGGGTAGAGCGGCACCCGGAAGGGGCGCGGCCGGTCCGGGTCGCGTACGCGCAGGACAAAGACGCCGATCCCCACCAGCATGATGAAGAACCAGAATACGGGCATCGTGTAGTTGACCATGGTCTCGATCTGCGCCGCGAACGCACCGGCGATGATGAGCGCGAGCGCCACGACGCTCTGCACCGCGAGCGCGTTGCGTGGCGCGTCCGCGCGATCGTGCCATTGTCCGAGCCAGGCGAAGACCGGCCAGTCGCGTCCGAGCGCGTAGTTCGAGCGGGCGCCGACAATAATCGTCGCGTTGATCGAAGTGAGCGCGGCGAGGGCAATGATGACGCTGATCGCCTTGGATCCGGCCTCGCCCATGCTCAGACGCAGCAGGTCGGCGGCGACCGTGCTGCTCTTGGCGACACCCGCCAGCCCGAGCGCACGCACGTAGGCATAGTTCATCGCGAGGTAGAAGACCATGACGAGCAGGAGCGAGCCGACGAGCGCGGTGACCATGCTGCGCCGCTCCTTCAACTCCGCCGACACATAGGCCGCTTCGTTCCAGCCGCCATAGGTGAACAGCACGAACAGAATGGCGAGCGGCGCCCCGGCCGTCCAGGGCTTGGTCTCGCTCGACGCAGCCGGGGCGGCATTTGCCGGATCTGCCGCGAATCCCGCGACAATGACGGCCAGCACGCCGACCACCAGCATTGCGGTCAGCACGTTCTGGGTGCCCTTCGTCTCGCGGATGCCGGCCACGTTGATCGCCGTGAGCGCGAGGACCGCGAGCACCGCATAGATCGCCGAGGAGTGCGGCCCGAGCCGCAGAAGGTTGGAGGCGTAGTCGCCGAACGTGAACCCGAGGATTGCGATCGAGCCCGTGGTGATGACCGCGATGCGCGCCCACGCGAACAGGAAAGAGAGGCTCCGCCCGTACGCACGGCTGAGAAAATGATAGTCCCCGCCCGTGTTCGGGTAGGTGGTTGCAAGCTCCCCGTAACAGAGGGCGCCGATGAGCGAGATCAACCCGCCCGCCACCCACAGGCCGTAGAACACGAACTCGTTCGCGCTGTTGCCCGCGACGAGCGATGGCAGCCGGAAGATCCCGGCGCCGATGACCAGTCCGACGATGATCGCGACGACATCGCGGGTGGCCAGTACGGGTTTCGGTGTGCCGTGTTGGGCGCTAGCAGAACTGCTCACGGGTTGGGTCTCCTGAAACGAGGCGGCAGTGTACTCCACCAAGAGAACGCATATCTGTCGGACCGACTCGCGCGCCGTGCGGCCACGTCCTCATGCGCGCAGGATTTCCCGCGCGGCGTTCACCCCCGCCGCGCCGAGGATGCCGCCGCCCGGATGCATCGCGGGGCCGCAAAGGTACAGACCGGCCACGGGGGTGCGATAGCGCGCCAGGGCGGGGATCGGGCGCATCCAGAGGAACTGGTCGAGGGACAGCTCGGCATGATCCGGCTGGCCCTCGGGCCACCCCGCGCTCGCCTCCAGGTCGCGAGGCGTGAGGACGCTGCGCTCGGTGATGGCGGCGTCGCCGCCCGGAAGGTGCTCGGCGAGTGCATGCACCACCAGGTCGCCGAGCGCGCTCGCGCGCGCTGGGTCCCACTCGCCGTCGGCGAGCGCGTACGGCGCGTATTGCACGTGGATTGCGATGCGATGACGGGCGTCGGGCGCGGCGTCGACCGCATGCGCCTCGAGCCAGGGACGCTGCGAGATGCGGCCGTACTTCGCGTCGTCGGACGCGCGCTCGAGGTCATCGAGCGAGGGCGCGATGACGAGCCGATCGAATCCCGGGGACCGGTCGAGCGTGAGGTGCATGCGCGCGGTGACGCCCCGTGAACGGATGTTGCGGATTGCGCGCGTGAGTTCGGGATCGAGCCATCCCGGGTCCACGAGCTCGAGCAGCGTGCGGCGTGGATCGAATCCGGACACCACGACCGGTGCGGCGACGTGCTCCCCGCTCGCGAGCGTGACGCCCGCGACGTGCCCCGCGCGCACGTCGATGGCGGCGATCTCCGCGCCGCGCCGGATCTCGATGCCCCGGAGGCTGCCCAGCGCGCGCGTGACGTTGGTCGTTGCCGGACGGAAGACGCCGGGCGGCGAACCGACGTGACGATGGAGCAGCGCGAACGCGGTGCCGCCGGCCCGCGGTCCATGTCGCAGATGGCGGACGCCCGCCGCGCCGAGCGCGCCCTTGAGCGCGTCGCTGTCGAACCAGTCGTCCAGCCAGTCGGCGGCCGACATCGGCAGGATGCGGAAGAGATCCTCGATTCCTTCGCGTTCGAGCCGCCGGATACTCAGGCCCAATCGTGCGTGCCGCATGAGCGCGCCAAGGCCGCGGTGCATGAGATCCGGCGGTGGCGCCAGATAGAGTGTTTCCAGCAGGCGGGCCAGGCGCGCCATCCGTGCGCAGAATGCGGGCCACCGCTCCGCATCGCGTGGGCTGACCCGCCGGATCGCGTCGGCCGACTGCATCACGTCCTGCGTGAGCGCGAGGCGGCCGCCGTCGGGGAGCGGGATCGTGAGCCAGGGATCTCCTTGCTCGACCGTCAGCCCTGCGCGGTCCAGCCCGAGGTCGCGCGCGATCTGCGGCGGAAACCAGCCTTCGTCGTCGTGGGCGGCGTGCGATTCGAGAACCAGCACCTTGCGGCCTGCGCGGGCGAGGGTATGCGCCGCGACGAGCTCGTTCGCGCCGGCGCCGATAATGACGACCGCGCGCGCGCTGGGCACGACCGCGCCCGCGTTCACGTTTTCTCCCGCAGGATCGCCCGCGCGGCCAATCGCCCCGATGCGCCCATCACGCCGCCTCCGGGATGCGTGCCGGCACCACACTGGTACAGGCCGGGAACCGGAGTGGCGTAGCGCGCCCACCCGGGCACCGGCCTGAGGAAGAACATCTGCTGCAACGTCAGCTCGCCCTGGAAGATGTTGCCCTCGGCGAGGCCCACGGTTCGCTCGATGTCCGCGGGCGTGATGACCTGGCGGTGCAGGATCGCGCCCTTGATATTCGGCGCGTATTCGGCGAGCGTATCGACGACGGCATCGCCAAACGCCTCGCGACGCGCGTCCGACCAGCCGCCGTTCAATGCGTAGGGCGCGTACTGCGCGAAGATCGACATGACATGCTTTCCGGGCGGCGCCATGGCGGGGTCGAGCATCGACGGGATGACGATGTCCAGGTACGGGCGCCGCGAGAATTCACCGTACTTCGCTGCGTCATACGCGCGTTCGAGGTAGTCGACGCTCGGGCTGATGGAGATCGCGCCGCGCAGGTGCGGTCCCGCGTCCGGCAGGCCGGCGAAACGCGGCAGCGCGTCGAGCGCGAGATTGACCTTGCCGGAGGCGCCCCGGAACCGGAAGCGCCGGATCGCCGCGACGAATTCATCGGCGAGATGCTCGGTCCCGAGAAGATCGAGGAACGTGCGTCGCGGATCGGCACCGGACACGACGATCTTCGCGTGGATCTCCGCGCCGCTCTCCAGCGCGACGCCGACCGCTCGCCCGCCTTTCACGATCACGCGCGCAACCGGCGCGTCGGTGCGGATCTCGGCGCCGAAGCGGCGCGCCGCGGCGGCGATCGCCGCGCTCACGGACCCGTTGCCGCCCTTCGCGAAGCCCCAGGCACGGAAAACGCCGTCCAGCTCGCCCATGTAGTGGTGCAGGAGCACGTACGCCGTTCCGGGCGAGCGCGGGCCGAGCATCGTGCCGATGATCCCGCTCGCCGACTTCGTCGCCTTGAGCGCTTCAGTCTCGAACCACTCGTCCAGGTAGTCGGCCGAGCTCATCGTGAGGAGCTTGTGCAGCGCGTGGAACTGGTCTGCGCCGAGGCCGCGCAAGTGCCCGCCGAGCTGCCAGAGGCCAGCAAGATCTCGCGGCCGGAGCGATGTCGGGTCGGGCGGCATCATGCCGAGCAGCGGCTTCACCGCGCGCGCCATCTGGTGCAGCGTGCGCCCGAGCTCGTCGTAGGCTTCCGCGTCGCGCAGCGAATGGCGGGCGAGCTCGCGGCGATTCTGGTCGTGATCGTTCCATTGCGCGAGGTGGTCTCCGTTGGCGAGCGGCGTCAGCGTGCTTTCGAGCGGCAGGATGTGCAGACCGTGGCGCGGCAGATCGAGGTCGCGGATGATCTCGGGCCGCAGCAGGCTCACGACGTACGAGAACACGGAGAACGTGAATCCGGGAAAGACCTCTTCGCTGAGCGCCGCGCCACCCACCTGCCCGCGACGCTCGAGCCCGAGCACGCGCCGCCCGGCGCGCGCGAGGTACGCGGCGCAGACCAGGCCGTTGTGCCCGCCGCCGATCACGATCGCGTCGTATTTGTCAGCCATGGCTATTTGGTGAGGCGCGGGGACGCTGCGTGCCGTTTCCCCTCCTCTTCGAGGAGGGGTGGCTGCGAAGCAGCCGGGGTGGTGTTCCAGCGCCTATGCAGCACAGGCGATGACGACTTCGATCCTTGCCGCAACCACCCCGCCGCCTCCGGCGGCACCCCTCCTTGAAAAGGAGGGGATTGTTTTTCTCCCCTCCTCTTCGAGGCGGGGTGGTTGCGAAGCAACCGGGGTGGTGTGCAGCGATTGATTCCATCACGTCCGCTTCCGTTCGGGATCGAAGAAAGGCTTTTTCACGACGCGCGCCGCCGCGCGCATGCGGCGATGCTCGACGGTCACTTCCATCTCGAGTGGCGTGCCGGGCGCGGCGTGGCGCGATTCGATGTGTGCCAGGGCGACGTACCGCTTGAGGATCGGGGACCAGCCGCCGCTGGTCGCATACCCGACCTGGTGATCGCCAACGTACGCCGGCACGCTCGTTCGCCACGCCGTGGCGGGAAGCCGGGTCGCGAGGCCCTCGCCGGTGTAGAGCCGCTCCAGCGAGTCCCAGTCGATCTCGACGCCGACGAATTGCCAGGCCGGGCCGCGGCGCACGGCATCGGCAAGTGCGCGCCTGCCGACGAAGTTCTCCTTGTCCAGGTTCACTGCCCAACCGAGATCGAGCTCGAACGGCGTCGAGGTCTGATCCGGAATCAGGGCCTTGCGCGCCGAGACGTAATCCACGTCGATGAGCATCAGGCCTGCCTCGATGCGCGCCAGATCGAGGGCAAGCATCCCCGCGGGCGTGATCCCGTGCGGCGCGCCGGCTTCGATGAGCGCGTCCCAGACTGGCAGGGCATCCCCGGATTCCAGCCAGATTTCGAACCCGAGATCCCCGGTGTAGCCGGTGCGCGATACCGTGACCGGGACGTCGCGCAGCCGCGTCCGGATCATCCGGAAGTATTTGAGCGCTCCGAGGTCCGCTTCGCAGATCTGCTGGAGAACGGCCCGGGAAGCGGGGCCCTGGAGCGCGAGCGCCGCGATCGCATCGGAGACATCCTCGATCTCGACGTCCAGACCGAGTGCGTTGTCTTCCAGCCAGCGCAGGCCCGGGTCGGCGGAAGTCATCCGGAACACTTCGTCCTCGAGCCGGGCGATCGTGCCGTCGTCGAGGACTTTGCCGGCTGCATCGCACCAGGGTGTGTAGAGAACCTGGCCGACTTCCGCGCGCGCGACATGGCGCGGCACGATGCGATCGAGCAGGCGCGCCGCGTCCCTGCCGCGCACCCGATACTTGTAGAGCGGCGAAATGTCGAGCAGGGCGGCTGTGCTGCGGATTGCGTGGTACTCGCGTTCGTGCGAGAGCTCGTAGGAGCTTGCCACGACGTATCCTGCCCAACGCCGCCACGCGTGACTGGCGCAGAGCGGCGCGACGCGCGCGTGAAATGGTGTGGTTCTCAGCATGCGGGCGACGATCGTCGCACGCTCCGCTGCGCCTCGACTTGCCCGTTCCGCGTCTTGATCGCCATGACAGGTGGAAAGGTGACGGAGAGGTGACGGAGAGGTGATGGAGAGGTGATGGAGAGGTGAGCAATACCGCGCCCATTCTAGCCCACGCGCCCTCCCCAGTTGACCGCCGATCGGGCGGCGTTCACCATCCGGGTTCTTCAATCCAGCATCTCACGTCGAATGCCATCCGATCCGCCCGCCGAAGCAGGTGCCGCGCTCAGCGATGTCGATACGCCTGCGCTGCTGCTCGATCTCGACGCGTTCGAGCACAATCTGCAGCGCATGACATTCGCCGTGCGCGGCGCGAAGGTGCGGCTGCGTCCGCACGCGAAATCGCACAAGTGCCCGGAGATCGCGTTGCGCCAGATCCAGGCGGGCGCAGTGGGCGTCTGCTGCCAGAAAGTGAGCGAGGCCGAGGCCCTGGTCGATGGCGGCGTTGCGGACGTGTTCGTCACCAACGAGATCGTCGGCAGGCGGAAGCTCGTGCGGCTGGCGGCGCTCGCGAAGCGCGCGAAAGTGAGCGTGTGCGTCGACGACGCGAGCAATGTCGCCGATCTCGACGCGGCGGCGGGCGAGACGGGCGCGAAGCTCGACGTGCTGATCGAGGTGAACGTGGGCGCAAACCGCTGCGGCGTCGAGCCGGGTGCCGCGGCGCTTGCCCTTGCCCAGACGGTGAAGGCGGCGCGCAACCTGCGATTCGCCGGGATACACGCGTACCAGGGTGCCGCCCAGCATCTGCGCAGCGTGGCGGACCGCCGGGCGGCGATCGCGCTCGCGATCCGCAAGGCGCGCGCGACGCGGACGCTGCTGGAGGAGCGCGGCATCGAAGTCGAGGTCGTCACCGGCGCGGGTACGGGAACCTTCCCGTTCGAGGCCGGGAGCAAGGTCTACAACGAGATCCAGCCCGGTTCGTACATCTTCATGGACGCCGACTACAACGCCAACGACTGGTCGGATCTGCCCCAGTTCGAGCAGAGTCTCTACGTGCTCACGACCGTCATGAGCACGCCCACGGTGGACCGGGCGGTGGTCGACGCGGGATTGAAAGCGTCGAGCGTCGATTCGGGCATGCCGCAGGTCGCGGGGTGGCCCGGCGTGAAGTACGTCAAGGCGTCCGACGAGCATGGCGTGCTCGAGGTGGCGGCGGGCGCGCAGGGCCCGCGTCTCGGCGACCGGCTCCGGCTCGTTCCCGGGCACTGCGACCCCACCGTCAATCTCTACGACTGGATCGTGTGCTTTCGCGGCGATCGGGTCGAGGCCGTGTGGGCGGTCACCGCGCGCGGCGCGGTGTATTGAGCGACTTTGATTTTTCCCCTCCTTTCCAAGGAGGGGTGCCGCCGGAGGCGGCGGGGTGGTTGGAGCTTCGATCCAGCGGACGCAACCACCCCAGCTGCTGCGCATCCACCCCTCCTTGAAAAGGAGGGGATATTGATTCCGCTTGCGCGGATGTTCGGGAGAGTTGATTGAAACGCGGCGCACGTTCGCACCACGCGCAGTTCTGGGTATTGGTCCTCGCGGCGGCGAGCATCATCGCCATCACGATGGGCACGCGGGCGGTGCTCGGCCTCTTCATTTCGCCGATCAATACTGCGACCGGCGCCGGCATCGTCACCCTGAGCTTCGCGCTCGCCATCAATCACCTCATGTGGGGCGCTTTTCAGCCCGTGTTCGGCGCGCTGGCCGACCGGTTCGGCGCCACCCGGGTGATCGTGCTGGGTGGTGTCCTCCTCGCGGCCGCGCTCGTGCTGGTGCCGTTCGCGACCTCCGCTTCAGGTCTGGTGCTCGTCCTTGGAGTCGGCGTCGCCGCGGGCGCCGCGGCGGGCAGCATGTCGACGCTCCTCGGTGCGGTCGGCCAGCGCATTCCGCTCGAGCGCCGCGGCTTCGCAACCGGAATTGTCAACGCGGGTGGATCGACCGGCCAGCTCGTGCTGGCGCCGGTCGCACAGGGGCTGATCCTTGCCATCGGGTGGGCGAATGCGATGTTTGCGCTGGCCGCCATCGCGCTCGCGACGCTCCCGCTCGCCTGGCCCTTGCGCAGGAAGTCCGCGCCCCCTGCCGTGGCTACTTCGATGCACGGCGACGCCGTGACGAGCGCGCCGCCCGGCATGCGCGCCGCGCTGCGGACCGCGGCACGCGACTCGAGCTACTGGTATCTCAACATCGGGTTCTTCGTGTGCGGATTCCACATCGCATTCCTGCTCACGCACATGCCGGGGGTGATCGAGATCTGCGGCCTGCCCGCAACGCTCGCCGGCACTTCGCTTGCGGTGATCGGGCTCTTCAACATCGTCGGCAGCATCGGGTCCGGGATCATCGTCCAGCGCATTCGCATGAAGCTCACGCTCGCGTGGCTCTACGCGGCGCGCGGCGTCGGCGTGGCGGCGTTCCTGATCGCGCCGAAAACCGAGCTCACGATTCTCGTTTTCTCGGTCTGGATGGGCCTGACATGGCTGGCGACCGTACCGCCCACCGCCGGGCTGGTGGGCAAGCTTTTCGGAACCCGTTATCTCGCGACGCTCTTCGGCATCACGCTGTTCGCGCACCAGATCGGCGGCTTCTTCGGCGCCTGGTTGGGCGGCATCGCCATCGCGGCGACCGGCAACTACGACTGGATGTGGTACGCCGACATGGCGCTCGCGGCGCTGGCGACGATCATCAATCTTCCGATCCGCGAGCCGGCGATGAAGCGCCTGGCGCCGGCTTGATCGCGCGTCAGTGCGTCGCAGGGGCGACTGCGGCCGTCGCCCGCTCGCCCGGGAAGGCGAGTGCCGCGACGAGCGCGACGGCGGCCAGCCCGGCAAGCAGCAGGAAGAGCGCCTGGAAGTCGCCGGTCGTGCGGAATACGTAAGCGACGAGCGGCACGGCTGCCGCGCTGCCGGCGAACGACACCACGTAGCGCACCGCGTAGGCCCGGGCCCGCCATTCCTCGGCGGTGTAGCGCGCAACCATCGCATCGTTGATCGGAATCTGGCCGAACACCGCGAACATCATCGCGGTGGCTACGACGAGCATCGAGAAATTCGCGAGCGATGCGGCCGCATAGAGGAGCGGAACCTGCGCCATGAGCACCACGACGAACACGCCCTTGATCGGCCGGCGATCGATGAGGTGGCCCACCGCGAGCTGCGCCATCGCGGCGATGAGGTAGGTGATGCAGACGAGGAGCCCGATGCCGAGCGTAGTGTCGGTGAGGGCTTTCAGCCGCTCGTCGAAGACTTTCGGCATCGCAACCGTCGCGGCGTTGAAAATGATGCCGTTCGCGATCACGGCGACGCACAGCACGCCGAACACGCGCGCGAGCACCGCGCGCGGGAGTTTCACAGCGGCCTTGCGGGCGGCGATCACCGGCGCCGGTGCATTGCGAGTGATGGCGAGAAATCCGAATCCGAGCGCGATGGTGAGGGCACCCGGCACGATGAACGCGGCGCGCCAGCTGATCAGGTCCGCGAGCGCTCCGGAGGCAAGCGCGGCGAAGTCGAGCCCGGCATTTCCGTAGACCCCGTTGACACCGAGCGTCTTGCCAATATTCGTCTTGCCGGAGACCAGCATCGCGATGCCCACCGGGTGGT
>JAABRB010000296.1 GCA_011391185.1 Betaproteobacteria bacterium | reverse complement strand
TCTGGCTGGCGCGACGCGCACGATCCCGTTCGACCAGCTGCCCACGGTCTTCGAAGACTTCATCGGCGCGCGCGTGAGGGGCAGGATCGTCGTCGACATGGCTGCCGATTGAGCGGTATGCGCCGGGCGGGTTTGATCCACCTCAATGCGCGAAGCGACGCAGGGGACGAGATTTCCCGATTGCGGTGCGGAGGTCCGTGACCGCGAACCAGGCGAGGAGGAAGCATGACCGGGGAAACTTACAAGGCGTTTCATGAGCGATCGATCAGGGATCCGGACGGGTTCTGGTCGGAACAGGCAAAACTGATCGACTGGTCCAGGCCGTTCGGCAAGGTGCTGGACTACAGTCGCCCGCCGTTCGCGAAGTGGTTCGTGGGCGGGGAGACCAATCTCTGCCACAACGCGGTGGATCGGCACCTGGAATCGCGCGGTGACCAGTCTGCCCTTGTCTACATCTCGACCGAGGTGAACGAGGAGAAGCGATTCTCGTACCGGGAATTGCATGCGGAGGTCCAGCGTGTCGCGGCGATGATGCAGGCGCTCGGCGTGAAAAAGGGCGACCGGGTAATCATCTACATGCCCATGATCCCGGAGGCGTGCTTCGCGATACTCGCCTGCGCGCGGATCGGAGCGGTGCACTCCGTGGTGTTCGGTGGCTTTGCGGCGCACAGCCTCGCCGCCCGCATCGACGATGCGAAGCCCCGGCTCATGGTCACCGCCGACGGGGGGATGCGGGCCGGCAAGAGCGTCCTGTACAAGGGTCTCGTCGACGAAGCGATCCGCCTTGCAAAGTCCCCGCCCGAGAAGGTGGTGATCTTCAACCGCGGCCTGGATCCGAAAATGCCGCGGACGCCCGGGCGAGACCTGGACTACATGGCGCTGCGCGAGCAGCACATGAATGCCAGGGTGCCCGTCACGTGGCTCGAGTCGAACGAGCCGTCCTACATCCTATACACGTCCGGCACGACCGGCCGACCCAAAGGGGTGCAGCGGGACGTGGGCGGATATGCGGTCGCGCTCGCGGCTTCCATGAAGCACATCTTCTGCGGTGCGGCGGGCGAGACGATGTTCACGACCAGCGACATCGGCTGGGTGGTGGGTCATTCGTACATCATCTATGCGCCGCTGATCGCGGGTATGACAACGATCCTGTACGAAGGCGTCCCGATTCGCCCCGACCCCGGGATCTGGTGGAAGATCGCCCAGGACGAGAAGGCGACGGTCATGTTCTCCGCTCCGACCGCGATTCGCGTCCTCAAGAAGAGCGACGTCTCGTACATCCAGAAGTACGATCTCTCGAACCTGAAGCACCTGTTTCTCGCCGGCGAGCCGCTGGACGAGCCGACGCATCGCTGGATCATGGATGCGCTCGGCAGGCCGGTGATCGATCACTACTGGCAGACGGAAACGGGCTGGCCGATGCTCACCGCGGCGCCGGGAATCGAGAAAACCGAGAACAAGTTCGGCAGTCCGTCGTTCCCTGCGTACGGATACAACCTCAAGCTGCTGCGCGAGTCGGATGCCTCCGAAGCGGGCATCGACGAGAAAGCGGTGGTGGCGGTCATCCCGCCACTTCCACCCGGGTGCCTCACCACGGTGTGGGGCGATGACGAGCGCTTCGTGAACACCTACTTCACGAGTTTTCGCGACAAGCAGGTCTATTCCTCGTTCGACTGGGGAATTCGTGACAAGGACGGCTACTTTTTCATCCTGGGCCGCACGGACGACGTGATCAACGTGGCCGGCCACCGGCTCGGAACGCGCGAGATCGAGGAAGCGGTGAACATGCACACCGCGATCGCCGAGTGTGCGGTCGTGGGGGTGAGCGATGCGGTCAAGGGTCAGATGCCGCTCGCCTTCGCGGTACTGAAGGATCCTTCGCGGGTCGCGACGCCCGAGGGACGCGCGGCTCTCGAGAAGGAAGTGATGAAGACCGTGGACGATGCGATCGGGGCGATTGCCCGGCCGCGCAAGGTGCACTTCGTGACGCTGCTTCCCAAGACCCGCTCCGGCAAGACGCTGCGTCGCGCGATTCAGGCGCTCGCCGAAGGGCAGGACCCGGGCGATCTGACGACGATCGAGGATCCGACCGCGCTGGAGCAGATTCGGACCGCCCTGGCCGGAAAGGCATGACGCCGGGCGAGGGGCATGGGCCCGCGGATTAATGCAGCAGGCGTCGATTCAGGATGTGTATCCGCTTCTGCAGGCGGGGCGGTTTGCTGAGGCGGAGGGTCCCCTGCGCAGCATCATTGCGCAGTCACCCGCGCACGCCGAGGCGCATTTTCTGCTCGGCATGTGCCGGTTTCAGCAAGGTTCGGTACGCGACGCGCTCGAACCCATGCGACGCGCCGTCGCTCTCGCGCCCGGGGCGGTGCACTTCGCGGTCAACTTCGGCTTCGTGCTCAGCGAGGCGGGTGAACTCGATGAAGCGGAGCAGGTTCTGCGGGCGGTGCTGGCGCGGGTTCCCCGGGATCCCGCGGCGCTCAATGCGCTCGGCATCACCCTGCAGCAGGCCGGGCGGCTCGCGGAGGCGCTGGCCGTGTACGAGCGCGGCATCGCCGTCGCGCCGCACGACGACGGGCTGCGCAACAACTATGGCCGGACGCTGCGTGACGCCGGGCGGATGGCGCAGGCGCTGACAGAGATCCGCGCGGCGCTGACACTCAATCCCTCGAATCTCATGGCCGAGCTCAATCTTGGCAACGTGCTCCGCGATACCGGCGCGCTGCAGGACGCAATCGCAGCCTACGAGCGCGTGGTGGCCAGGGCACCGAATTTCAACATGGCGCAGCACAATCTCGGGGAGGCTCTGCTCGACGCCGGGCGAGCAGGCGAGGCGCTGCAGGTGTTCGGGCGCGCGATGCGTGCGGCGCCCGCGGTCGCGGCCCACTGCCAGCGCTACGCTGATACCGTCGGTCAGCTTTCCGGCGCGATTCTCGGACCCGGCGACCGTGATCTGGCCGCCCGATGCGCGGCCCGCGACGACGTGGAACTGACCGGAATGGCCGGTGCGGCATTCAATCTCCTCGCGGCGGAGCCCCGGCTCGGCGCCTTGATCGAGGCATGCGACCTGGCACCTCGAGAGTTTTCAGCGCGTATGGCGAGCGATGACGCCCATGCGGCGCTTTCCGACCCGTTCTTCCTGGGCCTGATCTCCCGGACCGTCATTCCGGACTCCCGCGCCGAGCGCTTGTTGACGGCAATCAGACGCGCGTCCCTGGACCGCTGGGCGAGCGGATGGACGGGCGACGAGGCGCTGCGTTGGCGAGCGCCGCTGGCGGCGCTGGGGCTGCACTGCTGCCTGAATGAATACGCGTTTGTGCAGGAGAAAGAAGAGGGTGTGCTGGTGGCACGCCTTATCGCGCAGCTGGCAGGTGGCGCGCGAGACACTGCGGAAACCGGCACTGCCCTGGCGTTGCTGGGGTGCTACCGCTCCGTTCGCGGGATCCCGCGTGCCGAAGAAGTCGCCAGGGAAATCGCCGGCAGCAACGTCGAGAGCGTGGACGATCCGTGGCTTGCGCGGATGATCGGACGCCAGGTGACCGAGCCCGCAGAAGAGGCGCGGATCGGCGCCACGCTTCCCGCGATCACCGCAATCGCGGATTCCGTCTCGCGCGCGGTGCAGACCCAGTACGAGGCGAATCCTTACCCGCGCTGGGGCGCGTTACCCGGCTTGATCGGTGCGCAGCCGATGCGGCAGAAGATCCGCAGCCTCTTCCCGTTCCTCGGCGACGGCGATTCCCGCGTACCCGAGCAGCCGCGATGGCTGATCGCGGGATGCGGGACCGGGCGGCACGCGGCGTTGACGGCCCTGCTTCATCCGGCTGCGCATATCCTGGCGGTCGACCTGAGCCGTGCAAGCCTGGCCTACGCGGCGCGGCGCGCCGCCGAACTCGGCGCGGCAAGCGTGAAATTCGCGCAGGCGGACATACTCGAGATGGCGACACTGGGCGAAACCTTCGACGTCATCGACTGCGTCGGGGTCCTGCATCATCTGCGCGACCCCATGGCAGGGTGGCAGGTCTTGCGCGGGCTGCTCGCGGCAAACGGCTTCATGCGGATCGCGCTCTATAGCGAGCTCGGGCGGAAGGCCGTCGTGGCAGCGCGTGAGCTCATCGCCGAGCAAGGATTCGCCGCGGATGCGGAAGGCGTCCGGCGCTGCCGGCGGGACATTCTTGCTCTGCCGGATGCTCATCCGGCTCGCGCCGTGACCGCGTCCCCGGATTTCTGGTCACTGTCCGGCTGCCGCGACCTGCTGTTTCACGTCCAGGAACACCGTTTCAACCTACCGCAGATCGAGCATTCGCTCGACACGCTCGGCATGGAGTTCCTCGGGTTCGAGTTTGGCGATCCGGGTGTCCGGCAGGCGTACCGGAGCGAGTTCCCGGAAGACGAGCATGCGCGATCCTTCGGCAATTGGACACGGTTCGAGTCACGGCATCCCCAGACCTTCGGGGGGATGTACCAGTTCTGGGCGATGGGCCGGCGCGGCGCGCCGTGAACGCGCTTCGCAACGAGCGATATCCGCGTAAAATTCGCGCCTGATTCCTTCAACCAGGGCAGTAATCCGACCGATGACAGGCAGCAAGCGGATGAATGGCGCGAAGCGGGCGAAGCCGCTCTACTTCGTGCGGAGTTCCAAGATACACGGACGCGGGGTCTTTGCAGCCAGGAAGATTTCCAAGGGCACGCAAGTGATCGAGTACAAGGGGCAGCGCGTC
>JAABRB010000295.1 GCA_011391185.1 Betaproteobacteria bacterium | reverse complement strand
CCATGCTCAGCGACGTCGTGGCGGCGCTGCCGGACGACATGAATGTGGGCCTGCGCGTGTATGGCCACCGGCATTCGTCAAAGTCCGCCCAGACCTGCAAGGACACCGAACTCGTCGTGCCGATCGCGAGGCTCGATCGCGAACGCCTTGTGAAGGCCGCCACGCGCCTCAAGCCGCGCGGCGAGACGCCGCTCATCCACTCGATCCTGCAGACCGTCGGTGATCTCAAGGCCGCCGGAGGCGGATCGGTGATCCTCATCACCGACGGCGAGGAAAGCTGCAAGGGCGATGCGAGAGCCGCGGCGGCGGAGCTGCAGGCGTCGGGCCTGAACCTGACGCTCAACATCGTCGGCTTCACGCTGACCAGCGAGAATGCCGTCGCTGAACTGACCGCACTCGCCGGCTCGACCGGTGGCCGCTACTACAGTGCGCAGGACGGCGAACAGCTATCGCGCGCGGTGAAGCTCGCCGCGCTCCATCGCCTGCCGTACGACATCTTCGATGCATCGGGCAAGTTGCTCGTCTCAGGGCAAACCAGCGAGCTGAGCCGCGAGCTGCCACCGGGCAAGTACCGCATCCGCATCGACGCGCTGGGCCAGGTGCTCGAGGAGCCATTGACCATCGTCGCTGACCAGACCACGACACTCGGACTGGGCGTCGAAGGCGACCGGTTAGAGATCCGGCGCTGATGATCCGGAGCCGGCAATGCGCACAGGCCTGATCGCTGTCATCGCCCTCGTCATCTCCTTCGGGGCAGCCTGCTCGAAGAAAGAGGGCGAATCTCCACTGCCGAGCACTTCCGTTCAGGAATCACCTGCGCCGGAAACGAAAACGACGGCAGCGGAAGTGGCACTCGAGCCGGAAGTGCTGGTCGCAACGCCGCCCGCGCCGGAAGCACCCGCGACGTTGACCGACGTCAACCTGGTCGCAGCCGACGTCGGCGGCGCCGTCGAAGAACTGACCGGCTTCTACGGTCCCGGCCTGATGGGCAACAGGATGATCGACGGCCTGCCGGGGCCGACGTGGTTTGTGCCGGTCGACTGGTCGGCGAACATGATGTTCAGCAAGATCTACTTTACCAAGTACCCGCATGACATGGTGTTTTCGTTCTACGAGCGGCGACCCGCGCTGGTAGGCGCGGTCGCGATCACCCCTCCCGACGCACCGACGGTGAAAGTGACGGATGCCTCGACCGCTCCCGCGGAGGTCGAAGTCTGGACCTCGATGGACATCGCGCCCGAACGCTTCACAAAGGTCGCGACCGCGACTCTCGAGGCGAAGCCCGGCGAACAGACAATTGCCTTCCCGGCGGCCGAGGCGCGATTCGTCAAGCTTCGCGTGCTGTCCGGCGCCTCGCCGCGCGTCGTCGAGATCGCCGAGGTGCGCGTGCTGGAATCGGTGCGCGAGGGCTATGAGCCGCTGTTCGATCGTGTGCCGGAAGCGAAGCTCTCGAAAGGCAGCCCGCGCGAAGCGGCACAGCGGGGCCTCGAATGGCTCCAGCAGTCGGCGGTGAACTGGTCAAGCGATTGCTTCGGCTGTCACGTTCACGCCCAGGCGCTCATGGGTCAGGCGGTGGCGCTCGAGCAGGGATACCGCGTGAGCATGCCGGCGATGCGCGCGCTCACGGACTTCATGCGTAAGAAGCAGACGCCGGAGGGCACCCTGGGCAGTAACCATGTCTGGACGAGCGCCGTGTTCGCGGCAATGGGCTTCGCGTACGCGGCCGAGGCGAGCGGCAGGACCAGCGACCCCGAGCTTTTCAAGACCATTGACTACCTGTTGAGGATTCAGGCGAAAGACGGCGGGATCCCTGTGGAGATGTCGGATCCACCCGTCGCGCAAGGCGCGTTCATGATGACCGGCAACGCGCTGGTGGCGTTTCAGTGGGCGGCCGCCCATTCCAGGGATCCGAAATACCGGCAAGCCGCTGAACGCGCGCTCGCCTGGATGGCTGCCAACGAGCCCGTCACTACGCAGGACCTGGTCTTCAAGATCGTCGCCGTGAATCACTACGGCACTCAGGAGCAGAAACGCGCAGCGTGGCCACTGGCCGAGGCGCTTGCCGCACAGCAGGCTGCCGATGGCGGCTGGAAAGAAATTTCCGCCATGGAAGGGTCGAACGCATTTGCGACGGGCCAGGTGCTGTACGCCTTCAAGCAGGCCGGCGTCAGCGTGCGCTCGGAGATGTTTCGGCGCGGCGTGGACTATCTGCTGACGACCCAGGTGCGCGAACCAACGACGGCCCACGGATCGTGGAAGGCGATCCACACGCAGAGTCAGCATCCGGCGGATTTTGCGCCGACGATGTGGGCGGTGATCGGCCTCGCCGGCGCCTACGGGATCGAACCGCTGGGCGCGCTGCAGATCGTCAGGCAAGGCGACAAGATCGCCGCGCGCAACCTCGAAATCGTGCTCGACGTGTCGGGTTCGATGAACACCAAGCTCGGCGAAGCCACGCGTTGGCAGACGGCGCTCGAGGCCCTCGGGCAGGTCTTGCAGGCTCTGCCGGACGACCTGCAGGTCGGCCTGCGGGTCTACGGCCACCGGTACTCGTCGAAATCCGCGCAGACCTGCCAGGATACCGAGCTCGTCGTGCCGGTTGGGAAGCTCGATCGCGCGCGAATCGTGGAGGTGGCTACCGCCCTCAAGCCGCGCGGCGAGACTCCGCTCATTCGTTCGATCCTGAAGGCCGTGGGCGACCTGAAGGCGGTGGGTGGCGGATCAGTGATATTGGTCACCGACGGTGAAGAGAGCTGCAAGGGCAATGCGAAAGCGGCGGCGGCCGAAATCAAGGCGTCCGGCGTGAATGTCACGCTGAACATCGTCGGCTTTACGGTGACGGGGGAGGCCGTCCAGGCCCAACTCGGCACGCTGGCCGGCTCGACCGGCGGCCGTTACTACGGCGCACAGGATGGGGAACAGCTCGCGCGCGCAGTCAAACTCGCCGCCTTGCAGCGCCTGCCGTACGATATCCTCGATGGGTCAGGGGGGATACTGGCGTCGGGGCAGACGAGCGAGCTCAGCCGCGAGTTGCCGCCCGGCAAGTACCGCATCCGCATCAATGCCCTCGGGCAGGTGCTCGAGGAGCCATTGACCATCGTCGCCAACGAGACTACGACCCTGGGACTTGGAGTAGAGGGCGACCGGTTCGTCATCCGACGCTAAGGAGATACACATGAGCGATTCCGATCCGCATGCCGCCACGACTCCAGCGACCACCACTGTCAGCGCCGAAGAAAGACAATGGGCCATGTTCGCGCACCTGTCGGCACTGCTCGGCGGCCTGCTGACTTCCGGCTGGGGCGGCAGCTTCGGCTTCTTCATCGGGCCGCTCGTAATCTGGCTGATGAAGAAGGACACGATGCCGTTCGTCAACGACCAAGGCAAGGAAGCGCTCAATTTCGCAATCACGGTCTCGATCATCTGCGTCGCGCTCCTGATGCTGACGATCCTGTCGCTCGGCATCGGCGCGTTGCTGACGATCCCGCTGCTGCTGGCCGTCGGCATCACGTCGCTGGTACTGGTCATCATGGCGGCGGTGAAGGCCAATGAGGGCGTTGCCTATCGCTATCCCTTTGCGATACGACTGGTGAAGTGATGCTCGTCGCCCGGATTGCGGCCGTTGTCGCCTGTGCGACGGCCGCAATGATCTCCAGTACCGCCGCGCTCGGCGATGCGCCGTGCAACAGGGGTTTTCGGGATTCCACAACCGCCGAACGCGCGACGATAACCGCGGTTCTTCAGGCAGTGAAGACAGCCATGCCGCCCGCACCGACGGGTTGGGTGATTGTCGGCGATGACCAGATCTCGGTTGCCAGAAGCCTCTGCCGGGATTACGAAGGCGCCCCGTGGGGATATGACTTTAATCGCCACTACCAGCGTGTCGACGATCAGGAGGCACGAAACAAGATCATTGCGGATGCGGCCGCGGCAGCCGCTGCCGCCCAGGCGAAAAAACAGCCACGCCTCGATGCCATCCAGGCGAAAAGCGAAGCGCTCCTGAAGAGACAGATCGCGTTCATCGAGAAAGGCGACATGGCAAGCGCCACGGCCCTCAACGAGCAAATGGCCGCGCTGCAGGAGCAGTACAAGAAAATCCTGGACGAGGGCGACAGCAATGCGCAGATGATGGCTTCCATGGCGGAGGCGAGCCGCGACCAGCAGATGTACATCAGCGTGGACGTCAATTCCAACCAGGCGAAGCCCGACAACGACGCCACAGTCATGCCGCCGCGGGCCGGCGCGCGCGCCGCTTATCGCTGGAGCTACACCCGGGATGGCGTCACCGAGGACCACGTGCTGATGCTGCTCGGACAATGGCGGCCGATGGCGGACAATGTCTGGAAGCGCGTGCTTCACCCGGAAATGGCGCCCACGGCCGCCCAGGTCATGACGATCAAGGTCACGGCCGACCCGGGGCGGATGGCGGGGATCATCAACTCGATCGACGTCAGGACGCTCGCGACGAAAGTGCCGAACTAGCCGCTCAGTCGCGGGCGAGGTAGGCCTTCAGGCCGTCATAGTTGCGCTTGTCGATGCGATCCATGCGCGCATCCAGTGCCGGATGGGTTTTGTACAGCTGCGCCAGGCCCGCCGACTGGTTGCCGAGCGCGGTCATCTTCTGCAGCACGGAATAGAGCGCCATCGGGTTCATTCCGGCGCGCGCGGCATAGATCTCCGCCGCCTTGTCGGAGCGATACTCCGCTTCGCGATCCAGTGTCGCGAGCATGACGGTCGCGCCGTGCTTCTCGACGTAGCTCCTGG
>JAABRB010000294.1 GCA_011391185.1 Betaproteobacteria bacterium | reverse complement strand
CACGGCCTATGTGGAGTGGGTGCTCGGCCCGTCCCGCAGCACGTCTGCATTCTCGGTCGTGACGGAGATCGATCGGGAGACAGGGGCAATGCTCGCGCGCAATCCCTGGAACATGACCTTTGGTTCCCGTGTCGCCTTTGCGGATCTGGGCGGACGACAGACAGCGTGGACCGGCGACCGGCGGGAATTCCTGGGGCGCAATGGTACGCTCGACAACCCCGCCGCGCTTACCGGGGAAGTCCTCCTCTCAGACCGGGTCGGTGCCGGCCTCGATCCCTGCGGCGCTCTTCAAACCCCGGTCGAGCTCGAGCCGGGCGGCACGGTGGAAATCGTGTTCTTCCTCGGCGAGGCCGCAACGGCGGCCGCTGCGCGATCCCTGATCGCTCGCTACCGGGCGGCAGATCTGGATGCGGTCCTGCGCGACGTCGTCGGGTATTGGGACGATGTGCTCGGCACCGTCCAGGTGAAAACGCCGGACCGGTCCATGGACATCATGCTCAATCGCTGGCTCCTCTATCAGACGCTCGCCTGCCGCGTGTGGGCGCGGGCGGCGTTCTATCAGGCGGGCGGCGCCTACGGTTTCCGCGATCAGCTCCAGGACGGCATGGCGCTCGCCCTGTCGCGGCCAGCGCTGACGCGCGAGCATCTTCTGCGCGCCGCTGCCCGGCAGTTCGTCGAGGGCGACGTCCAGCATTGGTGGCTGCCGCATTCCGGCCAGGGCGTCCGCACGCGCGTTTCCGACGATCGGATATGGCTCGCCTGCGCCGCCGCACATTACATCGAGACGACCGGCGACGTCGCGGTGCTCGACGCACCCGTTCCCTTCCTCGAAGGACAGGCGCTGCGGCCCGGCGAGCACGATGCCTATTTCCAGCCCATGATCGCGGACGAGAGTGCAACACTCTTCGAGCACTGCGCGCGCGGGCTCGACCAGAGTCTCGGCGTCGGCAGACACGGTCTTCCGCTGATCGGCGCAGGCGACTGGAACGACGGCATGAACCGGGTCGGCGAGATGGGCAGGGGGGAAAGCGTCTGGCTCGGCTGGTTCCTGTATGCAACGCTCGTGGCGTTCAGGCCTTTGGCGAAAGCCCGCGGCGCAGCGGCGCGCGCCGCGAAGTGGCTGTCGCACGCCGCCCGGCTCCGGGCCTCGCTCGAACGGGACGGCTGGGACGGCGACTGGTATCGGCGCGGCTATTTCGACGACGGGACGCCATTGGGCTCGTCCACGAGCGTCGAATGCCGGATCGACTCGATAGCGCAATCCTGGAGCGTGATCTCCGGTGCTGCGGATCCTGCGCGTGCCCTGAGTGGCATGGCCGCCGTGGACGAGCAGCTCATACTCGGCGACGAGCGTCTGGCCTTGTTGTTCACGCCGCCCTTCGACCGGACGCCGCTAGATCCCGGATACATCAAGGGCTATCCGCCCGGCATCCGGGAGAACGGCGGCCAATACAACCATGCCGCCACGTGGTCGGTGACGGCCTTTGCCGCCCTCGGCCAGGGAGACAAGTCCGCCGAGGTGTTCTCGCTCATGAATCCGATTCGCCGCGCGAGCACACGAGCCGACGTGCAGCGCTACAAGGTCGAGCCCTACGCCGTTGCCGCCGATGTCTATTCGGTCGCTCCGCACGCCGGGCGTGGCGGATGGACCTGGTACACCGGCACGGCCGGGTGCCTGTACCGGGCCGGCATCGAAGCGATCCTCGGCTTTCGGCTGCAGGGGGCGTTCCTGCTGCTTACGCCCTGCATACCCCGGGAGTGGCCGCGATTCGAGATCGTCTTCAGATATCGTTCCGCGCGCTACGAGATCGCGGTTGAGAACCCTCACGGCGTGAATCGTGGAATCAGCCGAGCAGAACTGGATGGCAAGATGCTGCCGGGCGGCGCGGCGCGGATTCCGCTCGTGGATGATGGCTTGACCCACAAGGTGCGCGTGATCCTAGGGTAAGCTCGGCGACCGGAGCATCGATAGTTGCTACCCAAGACCGTAATGTCTATTTGGAATCCGCCTGTCCCTTCCGACCCCATGTTTCCGCCTTTATGTTCCGATTCACGGGCTGGCTGATGGCTGCGGCGCAAGTCAAGGCGGGACGCGTGAGGGCGCTCGGCGTCGGCGCGAAACAGCGGATCGCCGCGCTGCCGGACGTGCCGCCGATCGCGGATACCCTGCCCGGCTACGAAGCGCGCGGCTGGAACGGCATCCTCGCGCCGGCGGGCACGCCGAAGCCCGTGATCGACCGCCTGCACCGGGAAATCGTGAAAGTCGTGCGCTCGCCGGAATTCGGCCAGGTGATGACGGCCGAGGGAGCGACCGCCGTCGGCAACACGCCGTCGGAATTCGACGCAATCATCCGCGCCGACCTCAAGAAGTGGGCGAAGATCATCAAGGAAGCGGGAATCCGCGCCGAGTAACGACAATGCAGCCGCCGATGAACGCCGATAGACGCCGATAGACGCCGATAAGATTAAAATCGCGAATAGACAGGATTCAAACAGAGCAACCCCTATTCTTGATGATTCTGCTTCCGGGTCGGTTTTTATATCGGCGTTCATCGGCGGCTAATTACTGAGGATTATTAGCGCATGCCCTATCTCGACCTGCCGGACTGCAAGCTGCACTACAAGATAGACGACCACACCGACCCGTGGACGCGCCCGGACACCGTGCTGTTCGTGCACGGCTTCACCGAGTGCACCGAGGCATGGCGAGCCTGGGTGCCGCGTTTTTCGCGCCGCTACCGCGTGATTCGCATCGACCAGCGCGGCTTCGGGCTATCGAGCCCGGTGCCGAAGGATTACCCGCTCACGACCCAGCGCTACGTGGACGATCTCGCTCAGGTCATCCAGCAGATCGCCGGTGGGCCGGTGCACGTGATCGGAGGAAAAAGCGGTGGCATCAGCGTCATGATGCTTGCCGCGACCCGGCCCGAACTGGTCAAGACCATCACCGTGTCCTGCTCGCCCGTGACGCCGCCCAATGCCACGGGATGGATAGATGAAATGGAGCGCACCAGCGTGCGCAGCTGGGCGAAGCGCACCCAGCGCGAACGCATGGGAAGCAAAATGCCGGAAGCGGGCATCGACTGGTGGTCCGACATGATGGGGCAGACGGCCATATCGACCGTGCACGCCTACCTGCGCTGGGTCGGCGCGATCGACATCCGCGAGGACGTGAAGCGCATCCGTTGCCCGACGCTGGTCATCGGCACCGACACCGCGCGCCGGGGCAGAGCGGTGTTCGAAAGCTGGCAGAAGACGATCCCACGCTCGGAACTGTTGATCCTGCCGATGGACGGCTACCACGCCGCGGGCACCGACCCCGACGGCACCGCCCGCGTGACGCTCGAATTTCTCTCCCGCCATTCCTCCTGACCCAGTGACGAAGTGACGAGGTGATGAGGTGACGCGCGGAAAATCGTCACTGCTTCGCTACGTCACTGCGTCACTTCGTCCTTTCGAAGTGGTATCGATGTGCTAGCATCCCGGCCACTTGCAAACTCGTGAAGGAATGCCAATGACGGGAGTACGAATTGCCCACAACCTGAAACTCCTCGCGCAGCACACCGCCGGCGGCGCGCCCAATCTCGGCGAAGGCATGGCGATGAAGATCAAGGACGGCCGGCGTTATATGTACATCGCCCACGAGCACGGTCCGGCCTCCTTCTCGATTTTCGACGTGACCGAGCCGTCCGACCCGAAGCTGCTGTGGCAGAAACCGCTGCCGCACAGCAAGGTGCGGGGCAACTCGCTCGCGATGCGCGGCGATCTCCTGCTGATGGCGTACCAGTCGTATGAGCCGGGGCTGAAGCCCGCCGGCTTCCAGGTCTACGACATCTCGAAACCGGCCGAGCCGCGGGAAATCACGTTCTTCGATTTGTCGGGGCCGGCCGATTCCCACGCGGTCGGGGTTCACTATCTCTCGTTCATGGATGGCCGCTTCGCCCACTTGAGCGCAGCCCATCCGGATTTCGTGCCGAACCACCCCAAGGACAACCAGTTCTACATGATCGTGGACCTGGCAAACCCCGCCAAGCCGGTGGAAGTCGGGCGCTGGTGGCTGCCGGGCCAGAGGAAGGGCGACAAGGGCCAACTACCGCCGCGCCATGTCGCGCCCTCCCTCGACTTCGCCTTCCGGCCCCATCACACGCTGTGCTATCCCGAGCGGCCGGACCGCGCCTACATCGGCTATATCGACGCCGGCATCGTGATCCTCGACATTGCGGACAAGGCGCGCCCGAAATTGATTAGCCGCCTTGACTACCACCCGCCGTTCCCCGGCTTCACCCATACCGTGCTGCCGCTGTTCGACCGCGATCTTCTCGTCGTTACCGACGAGGCGACCGGCGACCACGGCCTCGACTGGCCCAAGCGCTGCTGGATGGTGGATCTCCGCCTGGAATCGAACCCGGTGATGATTTCGAGCCTGCCGACACCGCGCGACTTCGGCGATCTGCACCAGGCCGGTGGCCGCATCGGCGCCCACAACATCCACGAGAACGAGCCCGAGCCGGGAAGCGCGAAGCTGCAGAACACGGTGGCTTCCACCTGGTTCAGCGCGGGGCTGCGCGTCTACGACATCGCCGACCCGTACCGCCCGGAGGAAATCGCCGCGTTTCTGCCGGAGACGCCGCAGGGGCAGCGCGGCTGCCGGATCAGCGACGTGTTCGTGGACGACCGCTCCATCATCTATGCCGCCGACCGCGCGTGCGGCGGCCTCTACGTGCTGGAATACATCGGCAAGCAGCCGCTGAACTGAAGCATCAGAGGCCAGGACGTATCGTGCCTGTGATTTCTTCATCCG
>JAABRB010000293.1 GCA_011391185.1 Betaproteobacteria bacterium | reverse complement strand
ACGAAACCCCGCGTTTGCGCCTTGTATATCCCCTACGGCGTGCGTGCGGGGTTCATCGAGGGTCTTCTGGGAGTCATCGCCGGTTTGGACATTCGCAAGAAAGAAAAGGCGGTCATCGCCACACTCGAGGACATCAAGGCACGGGACATCACCGCCTTCGATGTCACCCATCTCACCGCACTATTCGATCGCGTAATCATTGCAAGCGTCGACTCCGCCCGCCAGGGCAGAGCCCTCGCGGGTCACGTGAACGAGCGACTCAAGACTCTCGGCGAGCGGGTTTACGGCACCGAAGGCGCGCCGGACAGCGACTGGATTCTCGTCGACCTGGGAGATATCGTGGTGCACATCATGCAACCTGCGGCGCGCGAGTATTACAACCTCGAGGAGCTGTGGGGCGCGCCCAAGCCACGCGCGGGGCGAACGCGAGCCAAGACCCGGAACACGAGCGCAGGCGCCTCGTGATGCGCGGGGAGATCGGGTGCGCGGAGCGCGCGCGCCGGTTTCCGCACTCCGAATCGCTCTGCTCTTCGACCGCCCGTTCTTCCGGTTCCGGACGGGATCGAATCGGGACTGTACTCAAGCGGAAGTCATCTCATGAAAATGCGCGTCGTCGCGGTGGGCAATCGGATGCCGGGCTGGGTTGACGCGGCATTCGCGGACTATGCGCGACGCATGCCACGCCGGGCGCGCATCGAGCTCGTGGAAATTCGACCGGAGCCGCGCCGCGCAACGCGCTCGGTGGCGCAGATTCTGGCGTCGGAGTCGAAACGGATTTGCGCCGCGCTCCCCGCCCGGTGCCGGCGCGTGGCGCTCGACGAGCAGGGCCGGACCCTGACAACGGCCGAGCTGGCAGACCATCTCGAGTCATGGCTGGCCGGGTGCGAGGATCTGGGGTTCCTGATCGGGGGCCCGGACGGCCTGGACCCGGAGCTCAAGCGCTCGGCGGCCCTGACAATGCGGCTGTCGAGCTTCACTCTTCCACACGGACTGGCACGTGTGGTGCTCGGCGAGCAGCTTTACAGGGCACTTTCCATACTCGACCACCACCCGTATCACCGAGAATAGCGGATTCCCGACCGGGACCCGTGACGCGGCCGCGGGGGCGCCGCCCCCGGTCAGCAAGAGGAGAACCGATGCGCAACATCCACGCGCCCAGGAACCGCGCCCGCCGGAACCGGTATTCGGCCGGCGTCCGCGCGCTGCGGCGGACCGCATCGCAGCAATAGCATGCCGCCGCCCTTTGCAAAGGTCTACCTCGCATCGCGGAGCTCGCGCCGCCGCGAGCTGCTGAAACAGATCGGCGTGCCATTCGAAGTGCTTCTGCTCCGCGAGCACTGGACGCGCGGGCCGGATGTCGACGAGGCCGTGCACGAGGGCGAGTCGCCGGAGGAATACGTTCAGCGCGTGGCGCACGAGAAGGCCGAGACGGGGTGGATGCGGATCCTGCAGCGGGGCCTCCCGCGTCATCCGGTGCTCGCGGCCGACACGACCGTGTGCCTGGGCTCCACGATTTTCGGCAAGCCCGCCAATCGTCACGAAGCGGTGGCAATGCTGAAAGCGCTTTCCGGGCGGGAGCATCGCGTGCTGACCGCGGTGACGGTGCGCCTCGACGCCGTCGAGGAAGGGCTCGTGAACGACAACGTCGTGCGCTTTCGCGCGCTCGACGACGCGGAGGTCCAGCAGTACGTCGACACGGGCGAGCCCTACGACAAGGCCGGCGGCTACGCGATCCAGGGCCGGGCCGCGATGTTCATCCCCGAGATTCTCGGGAGCTACACGGGCGTGATGGGGCTCCCGCTCTACGAGACCGCCGCCCTGCTGCGGAAATTTCAGGGCCGCGCATGATCGAAGACATCCTGATCAACATCACGCCACAGGAGACGCGCGTCGCGCTGATCCTGAACGGCGTCGTGCAGGAATTGCATGTCGAGCGCGAGGCCAACCGCGGCCTGGTCGGCAACCTGTACATGGGTCGCGTCGAGCGGGTGCTTCCGGGCATGCAGTCGGCGTTCGTCGATATCGGCCTTGATCGCGCCGCATTTCTGCACGTGGCGGACATCTGGGAGCAGCGCGGCAACGGCGACACGCAAAAGCCCATCGAGCGGATCCTGTCCGAAGGCCAGCCCCTGATGGTCCAGGTCCTCAAGGACCCGATCGGGAGCAAGGGTGCGCGTCTCACCACGCAGGTCTCGGTCGCCGGCCGGCTGCTGGTGCACCTGCCGCGCGATCCGCATATCGCCGTGTCACAGCGCATCGAGGACGAGGACGATCGAAAGCTGCTCAAGGAGAAGCTGGAGCGGCAGTTGCCCGAGGGGGAGACGGGCGGGTACATCATCCGCACCATGGCCGAGTCGGCCGACGAGGAGGATCTTGCGCTCGACATCCAGTACCTGAAACGGATCTGGGACGACATCCGGTCCCGCGCGACGTCAGTCACCGCCCCCGCACCGCTCTACCAGGATCTCTCGCTCGCGCAGCGCGTGCTGCGCGACTTCGCCGACGACCACACCGGGCGGATCATCGTCGATTCGCGCGAGAACTTCATCAAGCTCCAGGACTTCGCGCGGGATTACGTGCCGCGCGTCCTTGCGCGGATCGAGCACTACACCGGCGAGCGGCCGCTCTTCGACCTCTATGGCGTCGAGGAGGAGATCGAAAAGGCGCTGGCGCGGCGCGTCAACCTGAAGTCGGGCGGTTACCTCATCATCGACCAGACCGAAGCGCTCACGACGATCGATGTGAACACCGGCGGCTTCGTGGGCCTGCGCAGCTTCGACGACACGATCTTCAAGACGAACCTCGAAGCCGCTCAGGTCATCGCGCGTCAGCTCAGGCTCCGCAATCTCGGCGGTATCATCATCATTGATTTCATCGACATGGCAGGCGAGGAGCACCGCGCCGCGGTGCTCGCCGAATTCCGGAAAGCGCTCGCGCGGGACCGGACGAAGATGACCGTCAACGGCTTCACCGCCCTCGGCCTCGTCGAGATGACCCGCAAGCGAACTCGCGAGAGCCTGGCGCACGTGCTCTGCGAACCCTGCCCGACGTGCACCGGTCGCGGCGAAGTCAAGACCGCGCGCACTGTCTGCTACGAGATCCTGCGCGAGATCCTGCGCGAGGCGCGCCAGTTCAGCGCACGCGAGTACCGCATCCTGGGCTCGCAGTCGGTGATCGATCTTTTCCTGGAAGAAGAATCGCAGTCGCTCGCGATGCTCTCGGATTTCATAGGCAAGCCCGTCTCGATGCAGGTCGAGTCGAGCTATAACGCCGAGCAATTCGACGTGGTGCTGATGTGATGAAAAACAAGCCCGGCCTCGAGGACAAGGAGCAGGCGCTCATCGACGCCGCGCTGCGTGAGCTCGAGGCGCGCAAGGCCACGACGGCGCGTCCGGAGCCGCGCGCGCCCGCCACCCCGACGACGACGCGCAAGGGATCCACGGCGGCGCAGCCGCGCAAGCCTGTCCCGAACGGGCCGACGACGCCCGTCGACCATCCCACCGTCGACGGCTGGAATCACCCGTCCGCTCGCGATGCCGCGCCCGCGGTGAAAATCGCAGCCGAGGAGAAGTGGGCCCGGATGGCCGCCGCAATGGAGGCGGAGCAGCGCGAGTCGCGCGACACGCGGGAGAGGATGCGCCGCCTCGGTCGACGCTTCGCCATCGGCGTCACCGTCTTCATCCTGCTCATGGTCATCGCCTTCCTCCGTTGATTCTGCCCTGGACTGAATGTCCGACTCCGACCTCTGCCATCTCGACGCAACCGAGCTCGTGCGCCTCGTGCGCACGCGCGCGGTCTCGGCAGCGGAGCTTCTCGACGCGCATCTCGTGCGGATCGAGCGCGACAACCCGACCTTGAACGCGATCGTCACCTGCGTGCCAGAGCTGGCCCGCGAATCGGCGCGGCGTACCGATCAAGCGATCGCTCGCGGTGCTCCGGCAGGGCTGCTTGCCGGCTTGCCAACCGCCATCAAGGATCTCGTCCAGACGGCAGGCGTGCGAACGACGTACGGCTCACCGGTCTTCCGCGATCATGTGCCCGCGCAGGATGCGCTCGTCGTCGAGCGACTGAAGGCGGCCGGAGCCACCATTCTGGGCAAGACGAATACGCCTGAGTTCGGCGCCGGCTCGCAGACGTTCAACAGTGTATTCGGCGTGACGCGTAATCCCTACGACCCGACGCGGACATGCGGCGGATCGAGCGGCGGCGCAGCCGTTGCGGTGGCGTGCGGAATGGTGCCGGTCGCGGAAGGCTCGGATTTCGGCGCCAGCCTGCGCAATCCCGCGAGCTTCTGCAACGTGGTGGGCTTGCGCCCCAGCGTCGGCCGGGTGCCCATCTGGCCGACCGCGAACGCCTGGGCATCGCTCTCGGTGTACGGGCCCATGGCACGCACGGTCGGCGACACCGCGCTCATGCTTGCGGCGCTGGCAGGACCCGATGCGCGGTCGCCGATCTCGCTCGGCGACCCCGGCGAGCGTTTCGCGCGCCCGCTCGCGCGCGACTTCAAAGGCGCACGGATCGCCTGGAGCCGCGACCTCGGCGGAGCGCCGGTCGATCCGCTTGTCACGAAGGTTCTCGAATCGAAACGCCACGTGTTCGAAGAGCTCGGATGCGTCGTCGAGGAGGACGAGCCCGACCTTTCGGGCGCCACCGAGGCATTCCACGTGCTGCGCGCCCACCAGTTCGCGCAGCGTTATGCGCCGCTCCTCGCGGAGCACCGCGACGAGATCAAGGCCACGGTGGTGTGGAATATCGAGGCGGGACTGCGGCTCACACAGCAGGACGTCGCCCGCGCCGAAATGCTGCGCACGGAAATCTACCA
>JAABRB010000292.1 GCA_011391185.1 Betaproteobacteria bacterium | reverse complement strand
CCGCGCGGCAAGTTCGGGCGCCTCGCCCGGACGCAAAGGCCGCGCCGGCAGGGCTGCCAAAGCCTGTTCGAGTGCGCGGCGGGGCCAGCTTATGCGCACGACGGCACCCAAGGCCGGAGCCGGACGATTGGCGACATCGAGCTTCGCGCCGGTCCGTTCCAGAAGCGTCTTGGCGATGAAAAAGCCGAGGCCGAGTCCGCCCGGGCCGCCGACCGCGGCACGGTCGCGCCGCGATCCGCGCACCGTGACGTAAGGCTCACCGATCCGGTCGATCACGGTTGGCGAGAAGCCGGGGCCGTCGTCGGAGATCTCGATCGCAATTGCATCGGCATCCCAACGGGCGGAGACCACCACCTGTCGGCGTGCGAAATCGACGGCGTTCTCGACGAAATTCCCGAGCCCATAAATGATGCCGGGATTGCGGGCGATCACCGGCTCGTCGGCGCGCTCGAGAGGCAGGTCGAGCCTGATCTCCAAGCCGAACGGCCGGTGCGGCGCGGCTACTTCCTCCAGCAAGAGCGAAATCGGCATGCGGTCGAACGGCGCATCGCCCGAGCCAAGCGTCGTAAGCGTAGCCAGGATGGAGCGGCAGCGCTCGGTCTGCTCACGCAAAAGCCTAATGTCGTCGGCATGTGGCCCGTCCTTCGGCATGTCCCGCTCGAGCTCGCGCACGACGAGCACGACGGTCGAAAGCGGCGTGCCGAGCTCGTGCGCGGCGGCGGCGGCCAGTCCGTCGAGCGCCGAGAGATGTTGCTCGCGCGCGAGCACGAGCTCGGTAGCGGCGAGCGCGGCGGAAAGCTGGCTCCCTTCCTCGGCGATCCGCCATGCATAAAGACCGATGAAGACGACCGAAACTTGCAACGAAAGCCAGATGCCGACCTGATAAATCGCCGGCACTTTCGCCTCGGATCCCGGATACCACGGCAGCGGATAATGGAAGAAAGCGAGCGCGGTGATCGTCGCGACCGTCAGCGCCCCGAGCACAATCGTCGTGCGCGGTGAAAGTGCGGCGGCTGAAATCAGAACCGGCGCCAGGAACAACACACAGAAAGGATTTGAAATGCCGCCGGTAAAATAAAGCAGCCACCCGAGCTGAACGATGTCGTAAGCGAGCAATAAGGCCGCCTCTCGATCATCCAGGCGACGGCTGGCCGCGAAGCGTATACTGAGCCCAACATTGATCGCGGCAGTGAGCGCAACGATACCCAGCGTAAGCACCATCGGCAGATCGAAGCCGAGGCCCCAGTAGACCGCAACAAGCACGATCAATTGACCCGCGACCGCCAACCAACGCAGGCGGACGAGCGTATCGAGCCGCAGCCCAAAAGGCCGCTCGGTCACGGGACGGTCGAATTCGACGGCCATGACGCCAATCTACGCACAAGCCGCAGAAGGCGAAACCGCCGTGGCGACCGGCCCCGGCCCTGGATCAAAGCAGTGTGGCTCGGCCGGCTTGCGTTTTTGCCCCTCGGCATGCGACCTCCCGGCCCCATGAACAAGACCGCCGATCCGCTCCCCGCCATTCAAGCCGAGCAGCTGACCAAGCACTACGGTGAGACCATCGCCGTGGCGGGGATTTCGTTTTCGCTGACGCAGGGCTCGGTGACCGGGTTGCTCGGCGGCAACGGCGCCGGCAAGACCACGACCATCGGCATGATGATGGGGCTCGTCGCCCCGACCGCGGGATGGGTAAAGGTGCTGGGCGCGGACATGGCGAAAGAGCCCTACAAGGTGCTCCATCGCATCAATCTGGAAAGCCCCTATGTGGACCTGCCGCATCGGCTAACGGTGCGGCAGAACCTTTCGGTGTTCGCCATGCTCTATGACGTGGCCGAAGTCGCCGCGCGCATCGCGCGTTTGGCCACGGACCTGGCGCTTAGCGAATTCCTCGACCGGCCCGCCGGAAAGCTCTCGGCCGGCCAAAAGACCCGCGTTGCGCTCGCCAAGGCGCTGATCAACGAGCCGGAAATCCTGATCCTCGACGAGCCGACCGCCTCGCTCGACCCCGATACGGCCGACTGGGTGCGGACGCATCTCGAGCGCTATCGGGAGCGGCGCGGCGCTTCGATTCTGCTGGCGTCGCACAACATGAGCGAGGTCGAGCGGCTGTGCGACCGCGTCATCATGATGAAGCTCGGCCAGATCGTCGACGACGACACGCCCGAGGGCCTGTTGGCGCGCTATGGCCGCAGCACGCTCGAGGAAGTCTTCCTCGATGTCGCGCGCAACCGGCGCCAGCCGGCGGATGAGCCTGCGAAAAAGGCCGCGTCATGAGCACAGTCTCCCCCGCTTTCTCTCCGCGGCGCGTCGCCGCCATGGTGCTGCGCCATTTTTATCTGCTGCGCTCATCCTGGCCGCGGCTCCTGGAAATCGTCTATTGGCCGGCGGTACAGATGACGATGTGGGGCTTCCTGCAGATCGGCATCGCCCCGCAAGCGGGCGCGCTCGCACAAGCCGCGAGCACTTTCCTGGCGGCGTTCCTGTTGTGGGACATCCTGTTCCGCGGCCAGCTCGGCTTCTCCATGTCGTTCCTCGAGGAGATGTGGTCGCGCAACATGCCGAACCTGATGATCTCGCCGCTCAGGCCGTTCGAGTTCGTACTGCAGCTGATCGTCATGGGAACGGTGCGCATGGCGATCGGGCTCGTGCCGGTGACGTTCCTGGCGATCTGGTTCTTCGGATTCAACTTCTGGAGTCTCGGGTTCGCCCTCACCGCCTTCTTCGCGAACCTGCTGCTGACGAGTTGGGCGGTCGGAATGTTCTGCTCGGGACTGGTGCTCAGGAACGGCCTCGGCGCGGAGGGGCTCACGTGGAGCCTGATGTTCATTTTTCTTCCGCTCACCTGCGTCTATTATCCGGTCACGACGCTGCCGGCGTGGCTGCAGCCGATCGCCTGGGCATTGCCGCCGACTTCCGTGTTCGAAGGCATGCGCGCGCTCGTGCTCGAGCAGACGTTTCGCGCGGACTTGATGCTTTGGGCGTTCGCGCTCAACGCGCTCTGGATCATCGCTGCGTCCGTCGGCTTCTCCATGCTGTTGAATTCCGCGCGGCGCGCCGGCTCGCTCATTCAGGTCGGCGAATAAGCTCGGGACATTGCACTGCGGGCCTTCGCAATCCATTGACCGCATGACAAAAAAACGACATTCTGCTGCGGTGCAACAGAAAAACGGCTGGGATTCGACGGGGATCGGGGTTTTCGGCGGCGCGCCTTCAAGCGCGGCCGCCGACGCTGCTCATGTAACGACGCCGCTCTATTGGTTCTACGAAATGAGCCATGCTGCGCTCAATCCGTCGCGCGCCTTCGCAGACCTGACCAAGCTTTACTTCAAGAATCCGATCAATCCCCTCGCCCATACGCAATTCGGAAAATCGATCGCGGCCGGGGCCGAGATGTTCGAGCGCTCGACCCGGCGCTACGGCAAGCCCGAGTGGGGGATTTCGTCGACGTTGGTCGGCGGCGAGCGGGTTCCGGTCGTCGTCAAGACCGTGTGGGAGCGGCCGTTTTGCCGGCTGCTGCATTTCGAACGGATGCTCACTCACACGCCGCGTGTGCCGCAGCCGCGCGTGCTGATCGTGGCGCCGATGTCGGGACATTATCCGACGCTGCTGCGCGGCACGGTCGAGGCGTTCCTGCCCAAGCACGACGTCTACCTCACCGAATGGGTCGACGCGCGCATGGTGCCGCTCACTGAGGGCCGTTTCGATCTCGACGACTATATCGACTACGTGATCAGCATCCTGCATTTTCTGCGCGGCGACTGTCACGTGATCGCGGTCTGCCAGCCTTCGGTGCCGGTGCTGGCGGCGGTCGCGCGCATGGAGGCCGAGGACGATCCCTGCGTCCCCAATACCATGGTGCTGATGGGCGGGCCGATCGATACGCGCGAGAAGCCCACGGCGGTCAACACGCTTGCGGTCGAACGCGGAATCGACTGGTTCAAGAGCCACGTCATCGCCAAGGTGCCGTGGCCGCACCCGGGCTGCATGCGCGACGTCTATCCGGGCTTCCTGCAACTCACCGGCTTCGTCGGAATGAATCTCGATCGCCACCTCGACGCGCATAAGGAAATGTTCAATCACCTGGTCGCCGGCGACGGCGACTCGGCGCAAAAGCACCGTGAATTCTACGACGAATATCTTGCCGTCATGGACCTCACCGCCGAGTTCTATCTGCAGACGGTGGATACGGTGTTCGTCCGCCACGCCCTGCCCAAGGGCGAGATGAACCATCGCGGCAAGCCGGTGGACCCGGCTGCGATCCGCCGCGTCGCTCTGCTCACGATCGAGGGCGAGAACGACGATATTTCCGGCATCGGCCAGACCGAGGCCGCGCATCGGCTGTGTGTGAATATTCCGGCCGAGCGCAAAGCGCATTATCTGCAGCCCGAGGTCGGGCATTATGGCGTCTTCCATGGCTCGCGGTTCCGCGCCGAAATCGCGCCGCGCATGTCCGACTTCATGCTGTCCAACAACCGCGCCTTTGGCTCCAGCGTCGCCAAACCCAGGCGCGTCGCGGCGCGCTAGCGCTTGCCCGAATCAGGCGTTTCGATTCTTCTCCAACGGTGCGATTCGAAACCGCCGCGCAATTTCTCTTGCCGTTCCTGCGGCCCGCGCCGCGCAGGGCTGGGAACGGCCGGGAACGGCTGCTGCTCTCGTCCGCCGATAGTGCGCTTGAAGTAACGGTGGTGCGCCACCCGCGGGCGCGGAACTACAATCTCCGCATCAAGGAATCGAGCCGCCAGGCGGTGCTGACCATGCCCCGGCGCGGCAGCTTGCGCGAAGCGCGCGCATTCGCCGAACGAAACGTGGCCTGGATCGCGGCGCGGCTTT
>JAABRB010000291.1 GCA_011391185.1 Betaproteobacteria bacterium | reverse complement strand
GACACGCCCGACAACATCAAGGAGGCGGCGATCGCCGCCATCCGCCGCGGCGAGACGAAATACACCGCCGTCGACGGCATGCCGGAGCTGAAGCAGGCTATCGCCGGGAAGTTCAAGCGCGAGAACGGCCTCGACTACAAGCCGTCGCAGATCAGTGTCGGTACCGGCGGCAAGCAGGTGCTGTTCAACGCGCTGGTCTGCACCATCAATCCGGGCGACGAGGTGGTGATCCCGGCGCCCTATTGGGTGAGCTATCCGGACATCGTGCTGTTCGCCGGCGGCAAGCCGGTGATCGTGCCGGCGCGCATCGAGGACGGCTTCAAGATGAAGCCCGAGGCGCTCGAGCGCGCGATCACGCCCAAGACCAAGTGGCTGATCTTCAACTCGCCGTCGAACCCGACCGGCGCCGCTTACTCGCGCGCGGAGCTGAAGCTGCTCACCGATGTGCTGGTGAAGCATCCGCATGTCTGGGTGCTGACCGACGACATGTACGAGCACCTGGTCTACGACGAATTCGTCTTCACCACGCCGGCGCAGGTCGAGCCGAAGCTCTACGAGCGCACGCTGACGCTGAACGGCGTGTCCAAGGCCTATTGTATGACCGGCTGGCGCCTCGGCTACGCCGGCGGGCCGGAAATGCTGATCAAGGCCATGGGCACCTTGCAGTCGCAGTCGACCACCAACCCGAGTTCGATCACGCAATGGGCTTCGGTCGAGGCGCTGAACGGGCCGCAGGATTTCATCGCGAAGCACAACAAGGTGTTCAAGGAGCGCCGCGACCTCGTCGTCTCCATGCTGAATCAGGCCAACGGCATCAAGTGCCCGAAGCCGGAAGGCGCGTTCTATGTCTATCCGTCCTGCGCCGGCGCGATCGGCAAGACCGCGCCCTCGGGCAAGAAGCTCGAGACCGACGAGGATTTCGTGAAGGAGCTGCTCGCGGCCGAAGGGGTCGCCGTGGTGCACGGCACGGCCTTCGGGCTATCGCCGGCCTTCCGCATTTCCTACGCCACCAAGACCTCCGACCTGGAAGAGGCCTGCCGGCGCATTCAACGGTTCTGCGGCAATCTGCGCTGAGCTTTCCACAGCCTCGCCGGGGGGCCGGTAAGCCGCTATGCTCCTGTCACGTTCGCCTGTAACGAGAACAATGCATTCCACCCGGAGGGAGGCCCCAATGATCCGTCGCACATTCGCGTTCGCTCTTGCCGCTGTCGCGGCCCTGTTCGTGTTCACCAGCTCCGCCCAGGCCCAGCGCGCTCGGGTCGGCACCCTCGACTGCTACAGCCCCGGCTCGGTCGGGTTCATCATCGGCTCGGTGACGAACTTCAACTGCACCTTCCGGCCGTCCAATGGCGGGCCGGGCGAACGCTATGCCGGCAGAATCAGCCGCCTCGGGATCGATCTCGGCTTCACCCGCTCGATCCGGCTGGTCTGGGCGGTGTTCGCCGAGACCAATTACAGCCGCCGTGCGCTGACCGGCAACTATGTCGGCGCCACGGCGGGCGCGGCGATCGGCATAGGCGGTGGGGCCAACGCGCTGGTCGGCGGCTTCAGGAATTCGTTTTCACTCCAGCCCTTGAGCTTCCAGGGCGATCGCGGCGTGAACCTGCAGCTTACCGTCACGGATTTCGAACTGCGCTGAGAGCTTTCTTCGGCGCGCCAGTTTTGCGGCCACGCGGCACCTGCTGCTGCGTGGCCGCAACCTTTTGTTCACCCTGCTTCTTCGCCGCCGGTTAAGGTTTCCAAGGCCATAACACCCCAATCAACGCGGTCGGGGTGGGCTCATGTTGTTTCGTCTCGCGATCCTGTTCCTGTTCGGCATTGCGCTGGGCGGCCTCGGCGTGAGCCGCGCGCTCGAGGCGCTCGTGCTACCCGGGCGGACCGTCTCGCTGTCGGCCAACGATTCCGGCCGCGCCGGCGACCCGCGCGTGCTGCGCGCCGGCGAGCGTACGCGCCTGCCGCAAACCATCCCCACCCAGACCCGCTGAAACTGCCCGGCTTTCTGGAATAACCCTGGCCGGTGTTCGCCCGGCTTGCGCCGCGCCGTTCCCTTTGAAACGATACTAGGCCGGCCGCAGTATGCGCGGGTGCGCGCACGATGCCGGTCCCGGAGCGAGGGAGGCGGCCATGGCGGACACTCAGGGAACCAACAACGGCAGAGCGGCGGGGCCCCGTTGCATCGCGATCGTCGGCCCGTTCCAGGCCGGCAAGACCACGCTGCTCGAAGCGATCCTTGCCCGCACCGGCGTGTTGCCGCGGCCCGGCACGGTCGAAGCCGGCAACACGGTCAGCGATGCCAGCCCCGAAGCCCGCGCCCACCGCATGAGCACCGAGCTCTCGGTCGCCTCCACCACTTTCCTCGGCGATAGCTACACGTTCCTGGATTGCCCGGGCTCGGTCGAGTTCGCGCAGGACATGCGCTCGGCGCTGCCGCCGGTCGATGCCGCGATCGTGGTCTGCGAGGCAGACGAAAAGAAAATCCCGCAGCTGCAATTGGTGCTGCGCGAGCTCGAGGATCTGAAAATCCCGCGCTTCCTATTCCTGAACAAGATCGACAAGGCCGACAAGCGCGTACGCGAGACCATCGCGCTGCTGCAGCCTGCCTCGCGCGTGCCGCTGGTGTTGCGGCAAATCCCGATCTGGAAGAACGACATCATCGAGGGCTTCGTCGATCTCGCACTCGAGCGCGCCTTCGTTTACCGCGAGCACGCCGAGAGCAAGGTGGTCCCGATCGAGGGCGAAAACGCCGACCGCAAGAAGGAGGCGCGCTTCTCGATGCTCGAGAAGCTCGCCGACCACGACGACAAGCTGATGGAGCAGTTGCTCGAGGATATCGAGCCGCCGCGCGACAAGGTGTTCGACGATCTCGCCAAGGAGCTGCGCGACGGCCTCATCTGTCCGGTGCTGATCGGCTCGGCCACGCGCACCAACGGCGTGCTCCGCCTGATGAAGGCCTTGCGCCACGAGGCGCCGGGCGTCGCCGCCACCAATGCTCGCCTCGGCCTGAAGCCGGGCGCCGATGCGGTCGGCATCGTCGTGAAGACGCTGCATACCGCCCACGGCGGCAAGCTCTCGGTCACCCGCATGCTTGCCGGTGAAATCGCCGATGGTGCCTCCTTGATCGGCGCCGAGGGCGAGGCGGCCCGCGTCGCCGGCGTGTTCAAGCAGCAAGGCGCCACCACCGAAAAGCGCGGCCCCGCCAAGGGCGGCGAGACCGTGGCTCTCGCAAAGCTCGACCCCATCGTCACCTCCGATACGGTGACCACCGCGAAGACCCCGCTGAAGCCGCTGGTGAAGGTCGTGCCGCACCCGCCGGTGATGGCGGTGGCGATTTCGTCGCGCGAGCGCAAGGACGACGTCAAGCTCGGGCCTGCATTGCAGAAGCTCATCGACGAGGACCCCTCGCTCGTAGTGGTTCATAATCCGGAGACCAGCGAAATCGTGCTCTGGGGCCAGGGCGAAATGCATCTGCGCGTAGCCGCCGAGCGGCTCGCCGGCCGCTATGGGCTGCCGGTCACGACGCGGACGCCGGGCGTCGGCTACCGCGAGACGATCAAGAAGGCGGTCAGCCAGCGCGGCCGCCACAAGAAGCAGTCCGGCGGCCACGGCCAGTTCGGCGACGTGGTGGTCGAGATCAAGCCGCTGCCGCGTGGCTCCGGCTTCAAGTTCGAGGAGACCGTCACCGGGGGCGCGGTGCCGAGGAATTATATTCCGTCGGTCGAGGAGGGGGTGCGCAGCTTTCTCGGCACCGGGCCGCTCGGCTTCCCGGTGGTCGATCTGCAAGTGACGCTCACCGACGGCTCCTATCACACGGTGGATTCGTCCGACATGGCGTTCCAGCTCGCCGGCCGGCTGGCCATGAGCGAAGGCCTGCCGCAATGCCAGCCGGTGCTCCTGGAGCCGATTTTCCACGTCGAGATCGTCTGTCCGAACGAAGCGACGGCGAAGATCAACGCAATTCTCTCGCAGCGGCGCGGGCAGATTCTCGGCTTCGACGCGCGCGAGGGCTGGGACGGCTGGGACGTGGTCAAGGCCATGCTGCCGGAATCGGAGATCGGCGATCTCATCATCGAGGTGCGTTCGGCGACCGCCGGCGTCGGCGGCCTCACCTTCAAGTTCGATCACTTGCAGGAACTAACCGGCAAGCAGGCCGACCAGGTGGTCGCAGCGCGACGGGCGGCGGAATAAGAAAGCGCCGGATAGCCACCCGGGAGGATGAGCCGTCCGGCGCGCGGCAGATCTGTCGAACGAAGCTTCGCTCTAAGCCGCCGCAGTGGTGCGAAATCGGATCAATCCCGACCCGGGAACAAGCAAGCGCGTGCGCTGATTACGCAACGCCAATTCCAGATTCCGGCGGGCGAGGCGCGCGTGCTCGCGCATCAGCGCCTCGGCGCGCGCGCCCTCGCGCGCTTCGATCGCCTGCAAAATACAGCGATGCTGGTCCTGCGCGATCGTGAACATGGTCTGCGCCTCGGGCAGCGCCGCTTGCACCATCACGAATGCGCTCGCCGACGCGAACGGCAGCCTGACCGCGCGTTCGATCTGCCGTGCCAGCACCTGGCTGTCCGCCAGATCGATGACGAGGGCGTGAAATCGCTCGTTGAGTTTGACGTAATCGGTGAAGTTCTTGGTGGTGATCGCCGAACGATCCAGGAGCGTGTCGAGTGCCGCCACGCATTCCCTGAGTTTGGCGAGGTCCTGCGCAGCAAGGCCGCGCTCCGCGGCAAAACGCGCTGCCAACCCCTCGAGCGTACCGCGCACCTCGATCGCCGCATAGAGTTCGCGCTAATCGAAGCCGCGGACTGCGAAACCGCCGGTTGGGATGGCTTCAAGT
>JAABRB010000290.1 GCA_011391185.1 Betaproteobacteria bacterium | reverse complement strand
CATCAAGATCCTGCACGTGCCGTACAAGGGCGGTGCGGGCGCTTCCACAATCGCGACGATTAGCGGCGAGGTCGCGGCGACGATGGTTACCACCGCGTCGCTCGTGCCCCATGCCAAGACCGGCAAGATCAAGATCCTGGCGGTGGTGGCCAAGAAGCGCATACCGGCGCTGCCGGATACGCCGACGATGATCGAGTCCGGATTCCCCGAGCTGGATCTGGGCTCCTGGCAGGGCATCTACGTGCCCAAGGGCACGCCGAAAGCGGTCGTCAACAAGCTCTACAAGGCCGCCGTGAAGGTCGTGCACGATCCGTGGACGGGTCAGCAGTACAGTAAGGTGAGCGCCCAGCAGATCACCAGCGATTCGCTTGCGGAGTTCGCGAAGTTCATGCGCGAGCAAGTGGCCTTCTGGGGCAAGGTCACCAAGGACCTCGGCATCAAGATCGAGTAAATAGCCGGTGACGTAAGGTGTAAATGGGGTAAAGGGGGACGCACACCTTTCTTGATTCAGTAAGCCGCGACAGCACCGTCACTGCGCGGGTCCGCCCCGCCTTCGAGCACGCCGTTGGGATGACGCACGATCGCGCCGGCGTGACCCATCGCCTCATCGAATTCCCCCAGCACTTCCATCTCATGGCCGCGGCGCGCGAGGTCGGCGACGACCCCGGTGGAAAACCGTGACTCCAGCTTCAGCGAGTCGCTGGTCTGGCCCCAGGTGCGCCCGAGCAACCAGCGCGGCGCGGCGACCGCCTGCTGCGGGTCCATGCCGAACACGGCGATGCGCGTGAACACCGCCGCCTGCGTCTGCGGCTGGCCGTCGCCGCCCATGGTGCCGTAGACAATCGCGCGCCCGTCGTTCAACACCGCGAGTGCGGGGTTGAGCGTGTGGAAGGGCTTCCTCCCGGGCTTGAGACTGTTCAGCGCTGTCGGGTCGAGCGAGAAGCTGCAACCGCGGTTCTGCCAGTTGATACCGGTTTCCTCCAGCACCACGCCGCTGCCGAACTCGTGGTAGAGGCTCTGGATCATCGAGACCGAGCGCCCGGCTCCGTCAACGACACCCATCCACACCGTATCGGCCGGCCCCTTCCCCCCGCCCCATCGGGCAGCCCTGCCGCGATCGACATTTGCCGCGAGCTCGCGGATTTTCGCCGGTGCGAGCAGCGCCTGCGCGTTGACCGTCATATAGGCCGGATCGGTGAGGCAATGATCGCGCACCGCGAATGCCCGCTTGGTCGCTTCCACCACTAAATGGACGTAATCCGCGCTCGCGGGCCCCGTCGCCCCGACCTCGAGCGCATCGAGCATGCCGAGGATCAGCAGCGAGACCAGGCCTTGTGTTGGCGGCGGCAGGTTGTAAATCGTTCCGAGCGAATGCTTGAGCGCGAGCGGCTCCACCAGCTTCACACGGTGGCGCCGCAGGTCTTCCAGCGTGAGCGGGCTACCGGTCGCGGCGAGGTCCCGCGCTATCGCTGTGGCAAGCCGGCCCCGGTAGAAGTCCTCGAGCCCCGCGCGCGCGAGGCGCTCGAAGGTCGCCGCCAGGCGCGGCTGCTTGAAGAGGCTGCCGGCCGGAGGCACCGCGCCGCCGGGAAGGAACGTTTCCCGGAAGCCGGGCTGCACCTCGAGCTCGCTGCGTTTGGCGGCGGTCGCGGTCGACTGGCTGGCGGTGACCGCGATGCCCTGCTCCGCATAATGGATCGCGTCTGCCAGCAGGCGATGCAATGGCAGCCGGCCGCCCCACTTGCGCGAGAGCTTGAATGCGGCGTCCCAGCCTGAAAGAGTGCCGGCGACCGTGTTGGCGGCGATGCCGCCGCGAAAAGGAATGGCCTGCGCCAGCCCGCGCGCAGCGTACCACTCGATGGAGGCGGCGCGGGCGGCCGCCCCGCAGGCATCGATGCCGCGCGGTGCCCGCCGCGGGACGTGCACCAGCCAGAACGAGTCGCCGCCGATCGAGTTCATGTGCGGGTAGGCGACCGGGATCGTCGCCGCGGCAGCGATCATCGCCTCGAGCGCGTTGCCGCCCTCGCGCAGGACGTCGAGCGCTGACTGCGCGGCGAGCGCATGCGGCGCGACCGCCATGCCGCGCGTGCCGTTGAGGGAACGAATGCTCATAAACCTCTTCTCTTATCCTAGAAGAAACTACTTGCCACAGAGAACACAGAGATCACAGAGAAAAATCAAAAATGCATGTCATTTTTGAGCCTCACCCATGTGGTGAGCATGGCGTGCTGACTCAACCCCTTGAAACTCTCTGTGCTCTCTGTGACCTCTGTGGCTAAATTGCAGTTTCCAGGTTCATTGAGTGTAGCCGTTTTTCCGGCGCGGCGGCTGCGAACCCGCCAGAAAGAGTTTGCTATTCATGTGCTTGCGTCAGTATCATCTCCGCCAACCCGGCCGCAACGTATAGCTACGTCCATGCCTGCCTTGCTGAAGTTCTCCCGGCTCGTCGACGCGCTCAGCGAAAGAATCGGCTTCGCCGCCAACTGCCTGGTGCTCGCCGCCTGCGCGATCAGCGCCGGCAACGCCCTGATGCGCTACGGCTTCAGCCTGAGTTCGAACGCCTGGCTCGAGATCCAGTGGTACTTGTTCGCCGGCATCGTGATGCTCGGCGCCGCCAACACGCTGCGAATCAACGGGCACGTGCGGGTGGACGTGTTCTACAGCCGCTACAGCGAGCGCGCCCGGCTCTGGCTGGATCTTCTGGGCGGCGTTTTCTTCCTGCTGCCGATGGCGGTCATCATCGGCTGGCTGTCGTGGCCGCTGTTCATGAACTCCTACAGCGTCGGTGAAATATCGGGGAATGCCGGGGGCCTGCTGCGCTGGCCGGTGAAAATCCTGATCCCGCTGGGCTTCCTGCTGCTGACCCTGCAGGGCCTCTCCGAGATCATCAAGCGCGCCGCCGCATTGACCGGCCACGCCCGGCTCGACGCCGGCTACGAAAGGCCGCCGCAGTGATATCCCGGGAGATCATGGGACCGCTGATGTTCGGCGGGCTGATCCTGTTCATGGTGATCGGCTACCCGGTGGCCTTCTCGCTGGCCGCCGTCGGCCTTTTCTTCGGACTCATCGGCATCGAAATGGGGTTCTTCGAGATGAGCCTGCTGCAGGCGCTGCCCGACCGCGTCTTCGGCATCCTCTCCAACGACCTGCTGCTCGCGATCCCGTTTTTCACTTTCATGGGCGCGATCCTGGAACGCTGCGGCCTCGCCGAGGACCTGCTCGAGGGCATGGGCCAGTTGTTCGGCCCGGTGCGCGGCGGTCTCGCGTACTCGGTCATCGCCGTCGGCGCCATACTGGGCGCGACTACCGGCACCGTCGCGGCGTCGGTCATCGCCATGGGCCTGATCTCGCTGCCGGTGATGATGCGCTACGGCTACAACATGCGGATTGCGACCGGGGTCATCGCCGCCTCCGGCACGATCGCCCAGCTGATACCGCCGGCGCTGGTGCTGATCGTGCTCGCCGACCAGCTCGGGAAGTCAGTGGGCGACATGTACGCCGGCGCGATCGGCCCTTCGATCGTGCAGATCCTGCTGTTCTTCCTGTTCGTTTTCCTGGTCTCCGTGTTCAGGCCGCACTACGTTCCCGCGCTGCCGCCCGAGGCGCGCACGCTGCGCGGCCGGTCGCTCGCGTTGAAGATACTGCTCGGCATCGTGCCCTCGCTGGTGCTGATCTTCCTGGTGCTGGGCACGATCCTGATGGGGCTCGCCACGCCGACCGAGGGCGGGGCGATGGGCGCCGTTGGCGCGCTTGCGCTTGCCGGCGCAAAGCGCCGGCTGACGTGGGCCCTGCTGTGGCAGGGCATGGGCTCGACGACGCGCATCACGGCCATGGTGATCTTCATCCTGATCGGCGCCACCGTTTTCGGGCTGGTGTTCCGCGGAGTCGACGGCGACCTTTGGGTCGAGAACATGCTGACTTCGCTGCCGGGCGGACAGTTGGGGTTCCTGCTCGCGGTGAATCTCTTCATCTTTGTGCTGGCATTCTTCCTCGATTTCTTCGAGATCGCGTTCATCGTGATCCCGCTGCTCGCGCCGGTTGCGGCGAAGCTCGGCATCGATCTCATCTGGTTCGGCGTGCTGATCGGCGCCAACCTGCAGACTTCCTTCATGCACCCGCCGTTCGGCTTCGCCCTTTTCTACCTGCGCGGCGTCGCGCCGAAGGAGGTGAAGAGCTCGGACATCTACTGGGGCGCGGTGCCGTGGGTCGGCATGCAGTTGATCCTGGTCGCCATCATCATCTTCTGGCCGGGGCTGGTGACGGATTTCATCCCGAAGTCGGCGCCGGCGGATCCGGCCAGGATCGAGATCCAGGTGGACCAGCAAGGCGACACCCGGGAGGATTCGGCGGCCGAGATCGAGCGGCAGTTGAGACAACAGAAATAACCGGGGCGCGGTCCTGCTCCTACCAACCGATCACCTTCGGCAGCCACAGCGCGATCTGAGGAAAGAAAAACACCAGTGTCACGGCGAGCATCTGCATCGCGACGAAGGGCACGACGCCCACGTACATATGGCGCGTCGTGATCTCCGGCGGTGCGACGCCGCGCAGGAAGAACAGCGCCCAGCCAAACGGCGGCGTCAGGAACGAGGTCTGCAGCGTGACGCAGATCAACATGCCGAGCCATACCAGGTCCACATTCTGCTGCATGAACACCGGCAGAAACAGGGGCACGGCGATGTAGCTGATCTCGATCCACTCGATGAAGAAACCCAGCACGAAGATGAGCAGTATCAGAAACCAGATGTCCGCGCTCACGCCGCCCGGCAGGAATTCGAACAGCGCGAAAATGAGGTCCTCGCCCCTGAGCCCCCGGAAGGCGAGGGCGAACACCTGCGCGC
>JAABRB010000289.1 GCA_011391185.1 Betaproteobacteria bacterium | reverse complement strand
CCCTGCCGTATTCGCTGACCATCAGCTCCGGGGCGAATCGGCCAGAAAACGCCGCCAGGTTTCCGACGTCGCGCTCGAGCATCGCGGCGGCGCCGCTATTACCGGCCGCATCCACGGCCTGCGGCAAGTCGATGATGACCGAGCCGTCAGCGCCGACGAGGATGTTGTACTCGGAAAGATCGCCGTGGATGACGCCGGCGAACAGCATCAGCACGACCTGGTCGAGCAGCGCGGCGTGGTACTCGAGTGCCATTGCTTCGCTCATCTCGATATCGCTCAACCGTGGCGCAGCATTGCCGGCAGCGTCGGTCACCAGCTCCATCAGCAGCACGCCTTCGAAGCAGAGATTCGGACGTGGCACGCGCAAGCCGGCCGCGGCCACGCGATACAGGGCGTCCACCTCGGCGTTCTGCCATGCTTCTTCCTGGATCCTGCGGCCGTAACGCGTGCCTCTGCCGCGCGCGCGCATCCCGGCTGTTCTTGAACTTGCGACCCTCCTGGTAGGCGGTGCTGTGGCGGAAGTCGCGTTGCCGGGCGTCCTTGTAGACCTTTGCGCACCGGACTTCATCGCCGCACCGGACCACGTATACCGTGGCCTCCTTGCCGCTCATCAGTTGCCGCAGCACCTCGTCGACGAGCCCTTCTTCGACCAGTGGTTCGATTCTTTTCGGGATTTTCATGGTACCCAGTCTACCGAGTATGCGGCGTGCGCCACGGAGGAGAAGGCGCCGTTGCGACGGTGTTCGGCGTTCGACCACCCGGTCAGCGGGTCCGGAGGCGCAGGGCAGGAAAACGATTGCTGATCACACTCACGATGATTCCCGATGCGGCAAGCGCCCAGACCACGGTCGCCCCCGAGGGCAGGTCGAACGCTGCAGACGCAGCGAGGCCCGTTGCATAGCCCACCGCTGCGAGACCGTAGCCCCACTTGAGCCGGTTCCGCAGAGTGCGTGTGGCGAGGGCCGGAATGATGAGAGTGGCGAACACGAGGTAGACGCCGATCAGCTGGACGGAGAGCGTCACTGCGCAGGCGAACACCAGATAGAACTCGTGCCCACGCATGCGCCCGGCCGCGATCTTCCACGCCGCGAGCAGGATTGCTGAAGCCACTGCCGCCACCGCGAGCATTTTCGGGGTGACCCAGAGGATCTGGCCGTTCAGCAGATCCTTGAGATGTTCGCCGCCGTGCGGGTTGTTGGCGAGCACGAGCAACGCCGCACTCGCTGCGAGCACGAACGACACGCCGATGATCGCCTCCTGAACGGCCGGCCAGCGCCGCTCGGTCCACGCGAGCGCCAGGGCGGCGAGCAGCGCCGCGGTAAGCGCCGAGGCCTGCACGGCGATGCCCTTCGGCTCGAACCCGAGCCCGACCGCGACGATTACGCCGAGGCCCGCAATCTGCGCGACCGCAAGGTCGATGAACACGATTCCGCGCTCGAGCACGTGCATGCCGAGCGGTACGTGCGTGATCGCGATGAGCAGTCCGGCGACGAGCGCGGGCAGGAGGATCTGGAGCAGCTCGGGCAGCGCACTCATTTCTGCGCATCCAATAGTCGGGCGATGGTGTCGTCGAAGAGCCCGAACAGGTCTTTCGCACGGTCTGATCCGCCCACCGTAAACGGGATCATCACGGCTGGCGTCTTCACCTGCCCGGAGACGAACTCGGCGGCCTGCGGACTGTTGTAGGGCGTGTAGACGATGGCCATGGCCGGATCGGTGCGCAGTTTCGCGATGAGCGCGGCGAGGTGACTTGGCGTGGGGGGGATACCGGGTAGCGGCTCGAGCGTGCCGAGCTCGCGCAGACCGAGCCAGGCCTCAAGGTAGCTCACATTCTTGTGATAGGCGACGATCGGCATGCCTTTGAGCGGCGCCGCTCTCTCATCCCATCGCTTGATCGCTGTGCTCCAGCGAATCTGGAAGTCGCGGTTCCGGGCGCGGAACGCCTCGGCATCGGCGGGCGCGATCTGTGCCAACCGCTCAGTGAGCGCGTTCGCCACTTTTGCGATGTTCCGCGGATCGAGATGAATGTGGGGATTCCCCGCGGCGTGGACGTCGCCGAGCGACCGGTCGAGGGAACGCGGCACCTCCAGGAGTGGCACCTGCCGCGCGGCTTCGAAGTATCCGGGCTGTCCGACCTGGATCTTGGGGTTCGCGCCTTGCGATTGGAGGAGTGGCAGCCAACCCGCTTCGAGCTCCGCGCCCGTGCACACCACCAGATCTGCCGAGCGCGCCCGCGCGATCAGCGCGGGACGCGCCTGGATGTGATGCGGATCCTGTTGTGCCGTCGTGGCGACGTACACATTGGCCTTGTCGCCGGCAATCTCGTTCACGAGTGCGCCCCATTCTGGCTCGCAGGCGAGCACGTTCAGCGCGGCAAGGCTCGGTGCGCTGATCGCGGCGAGCGAGAGGGTCGCGAGGAGACGTAGGGAAGTCTTCATCTTCTTTTCCTTTGAGGTTCGGGGTTTGCTAGAACTGATGCGCACCGTGCGGGCCGATGCTCATGATGTACTGGAGCCAGTACTGGTAGCCCGTCACGCCGTCGGCGACGTAGTCCTTCATCGCCTGGAACCGCAGCCGGCTGAACTCGGTCGGGCTGAAGTCCACCATTGCGGCGACGCGGCTCGGGTTGTACGGCGCGAGCAGCGGGAAATCCGCAGCGCTGAGCCCGAGGCCGGAGGCGAGTTGGTTCGTCACACTGCCCGAGTTCAATCGGTCGTAGCGCACGCCCGCACGCCAGCGCGGAATGAACTGATACACCGCCTGCGCGTACCAGCCCGACTGCCGCGAGCTGTAGGGCGCCGAGAGCGGTGCGGGGACGACGTTGCTTGTGCCGTACTGGTCGAAGGTGGCCGTGCCGTCCTCGCTGCGCCAGAAATACTCGGTCTGGAACTTGAAGTTCCGCTCGGTGGGATTGCCGTCGGGTGCCCACTTGAGGACGAAATCGGCGATGGTGGTCGTGCTGTTGCCCGTGAAGGAATTCGTCACCAGACCCCCGGCTGAGTCGACGTCTTCGAATGTGCGGTCCTTGGGGGAAGCGCGGACCTGCGAGAGGCCTGCGAGCCACGAGTAGCTCGCGCCAAGGTCGCCGCCGATCTTCGCGAAAAGACTGGTGGCCGAGAAACCGCTCGTGCTGTTCGTGGTTCCCGGAAATGTCAGGCCCTGTCCGCCCTCGAAGCCGAGCTCGAGGTAGAAATCGGTCGGTGCGACCCAGCGGGCCTGCATACCTTGCGCCAGGTAGCTTCCGCCGAAGAATGCCTGATACGGCAGCGGCGCATCGACGAAGTCCCAGGCATGCGGGTGCCGCTCGTTCTGGTAGCCGATCGCCGAGCGCCACCGTCCGGCACGCAACGTGAAGCCGTATGGCAGGCGCGTCGTCTGCGCAAACGCCTCCTCGACCTCGGCCGCGTTCTCGGGAGTGAGCGCGGCGACCAGTCGCGCGGTGAAATACGGATCGACGCCCGCGGTGATCACAAGCTCGCTCTCGCTCAGGTTGAAACCCCGCGCGCCGACGGTCAGGTCGGAGGAAGGCGGGATGAAGCCTTGGATGCGGTACGTGGCGGGATCCGGGTGGACCCACCCGTACTGGCCCTGCAGGATGAGCGAGATCGCGGGATTGAATGCATTCGCGGCCTGGGGGCGACTGCTTGCCTGTGTTGCGGCGGCCTCGGCGGATTGCGCGGCAGTCTCTGCCTTGCCCGCCGCCTCACTTGCTTGCTTCGTGGCCGACTCGGCCTGCTTGAGCCGCTCCTCCAGCGCCTGGATACGGCGCTCGTAGGTGGTCTTGAGATCCTCGATTTGCTTGCGAATTTCGGCGAGCTCGTTGTTCGAGGCCGCGTGCGCGGCCGGCGCTGCGAACAGCAATGCATGGACGACGAGCGTCGCGATGGATGAACGGCGCATGGGACACCCTTTCCCGGACTGACAGCGGACGATGACCGCCCGTGACGGGCGGCGCGCGCTTCTCAGTGGTCAGGGTGTCGCGGGGGGTCGCGAGCGGAAGGCCAGCGTGATTCGACGCTGACGGCCGACCAGGACTCGCCCTGCGACTGGACGTGGTCGACATCGAGAAGCGTGGTACGCGGAGCGGAAGGGGGAGCGACCGTGCCGGAGGCAGAATACGACTGGCAGATCGAACAGCGCTTGGTATCGTCTCCCGGGAAATGCTTGGAGTCGGAATCGGTCCCGAGGTGCGAAATGGCGTGAGCCGCTCCGCCGAGCTGCGTGAAAGCCAGCGCGAACGCCAGGAGGAGACGGGCCAAGATACGGCGGGTCAAATGCCGACGCCAGTGCACGCGGGCAAGAATACCTCAAACCCTCGCGTGACTGTCAACGCGAAGCGCGGACCGTGGGCCCATTGCCTGCGGTAAGCGATTCCCGTGCTCCCGTGCTCCGAATACGTGCGCTCACCAAGCACTACGACGGTCCGCGGCCGCACGCGGTGTTCGCCGGAATCGACTTCGATCTCGCTGCCGGTGAGTATGTTGCGGTCATGGGGGAGTCGGGAATCGGCAAGTCGACGCTCCTCAACCTCGTCGCCGGGCTCGATACCCCGGACGCCGGCTCGATTGCGCTCGATGGCGTGAGGCTCACCGGCCTCGACGACGATGCCCTGACCCTGCTGCGGCGGGAGAAGATGGGTTTTGTTTTCCAGGCGTTTCATGTGCTGCCCTATCTCACGGTGGTGCAGAACGTGGCGGTTCCGCTGATGCTGCTCGGCCGAGGCCTCGCACAGACCGAAGCGCGCGTCGCGGCGATGCTCGCGGCCGTGGGCCTGGCGGATCGTGCGGGCAGTCTGCCGCGCGAGCTCTCGGGAGGCGAACTCCAGCGTGTGGCCATTGC
>JAABRB010000288.1 GCA_011391185.1 Betaproteobacteria bacterium | reverse complement strand
TCGCTCTTCCTGAGCGACGCCCGCACCCAGATGCTTCCAATCCATCTCTGGGAGATCATCGAGACGAATCTCGATGTGCGCACCGCCGCGGCCTCCGGCGTCATTGTCATTGCGACGCTCGTGCTGATGGTTCTCGCCGAGCGCTTTGCCGGGCTGACAAAGCAGCTGCGCTGAGATACGCTCGTCGGCCGTGAAGGCCTCTCCTCCCCGCCCTGCCCGCCGCCGCGCCCTCGCCGCGCTCGGTGCGCTCGCGCTGTCGGCATGCACAAGCACGCGCCGGCGGCCTCCCGAGTCGGGGCCGATTGCCGCGATGTTTCCCGGTCGGATCGACGACGGTGGCTTCGAGGAAGCCGGCTACCGGGGACTGGTGCGGGCGGGCAGCGAGATCGGCGTTCCCGTCCAGCATATTGCCGACGTAACGACCGGGCGGGAGCGCATGCTCGCCGCGCTCCGCGAACTCGCCGCCTCCGATGCGACGCTGGTGATCGGCTTCGGTGCCGCGACAAGCGAGGCCGTCCAGCGTGTGGCGTGGGAATTTCCGGAACAGCGCTTCGTTGCGATCCAGGGCACATTGACGCGCCCGAATCTGGCCGTGTACGCGGTGCGGCCGGAGCAATCGGCCTGGCTGGCCGGCGCGCTTGCGGGGCTGATCACACGGACCAACGCCGTGGGCCATCTTGCCGGCGAGCGCAGCGTCCTCGCGCTGCATGCTCGCGCGGGGTTTTACGCCGGTCTGAAGACGACCCGGCCCGAGGCGCGGCTGCTCTCGACGTTCACAGGTTCCGGGGACGACGCGCCGCGCGCGCAACGGGTCGCGCTCGCGCAAATCGACGCCGGCGCGGATGTCCTCTTCACGATGCTCGACGCGGGTCGCAGCGGAGCGAACACGGCCTGCCGCGACCGCAACGTGCGGCAGATCGGCAGCGTTCGGGATTGGGTTGCCGCCATGCCCGGCGCGTTCGTGGCCTCGGCGGTGTCCGACCCGGGCTACGCCATCCACATGGCCGTACGCGATCTGCGCGACAATCTGCTCCGGGGCGATGCGACCAAGCGCTATGGGGTGCATTATCCGGAGGCGGTGCGCCTCGCGCTTGGCGACGACGTGCCGGACGAGACGAAGACGCGTCTCGAGCGCTATCGCGAGCGGATCGCGGCGGGTGGGATCGAAGTTCCCGCAACCTATGCCGGTTCGGAATTTGCGCCGGGCTGACGGCCCGCGCAGGGGCGACCGTCACAGATCGAAGCAGGGGAGCGCTAATTGTCAGGATCAGGCGGAATGTCGATTCATGTCGTGGACGTCTCGCGCGGGGTGGTCGCGGCCTGGATGCGCGTCGAGGTGTTCCGGCTCGAACCCCAGCGCACGCTGGTTGCGAGCGGCATCGTGAGCGCCAAGGGCCTGGTCGAAGAGCCGGCGTTCGCGAAGCAGCTTGCCCCGGGACAGTACGAGGCGCTGTTCCACGTCGGCGCATACTACCGCGCGGTCGGCGTGTCGCTTCCGACCGTGCCCTTCCTCGACATCGTTCCGTACCGGTTCGGCATCGCGGACGCCGAGCAGCACTATCACCTCCCGATGAAGATGACGCCCTGGGGCTTCTCCTGCTTCCGCGGCGGTGCATAGCGAGCTAGAAGCCATCTCGAAATTGCCGCCAGGCTTCTTCACGCGAGAGTGAGCGCAGTCGACTTTTGACAGCCTTTTGAAGTAGTTTTCCAGATGCACGCCGCGTTGCGCGCCGCGCTCCTGCTCAATCTCGTGCAGGTGTTCACGGCGTTGAGCTTTCTCACCGTACCGGTGCTCGCGCCGGCGATCGCCGGCGACCTCGGCGTTCCCACCACCCTCCTGGGCGCCTATTCGGCGATTCTCTGGATCGGCGGGCTCGTGAGCTCGCTCGCCGCAGGAAGCATCATCGGACGGCTCGGCGCCCTGCGAACGTCGCAGATAAGCCTGGTGCTGTGCGCGGCGGGGCTTGCGGCAGGCGCGCAGGGGTCCCTCGCCGCGCTGGCCGCGTTGCCGCTCCTCGTGGGATTCGGCTGCGGGGTGGAAACACCCGCCAGCTTGCAGCTCCTGGCGCGCGTGACACCGCCTGATCAGCGCCCGTTCATCTTCTCGATCAAGCAGACCGGCGTCCAGCTGGGTGGAATGCTCACCGGACTCGTGCAGCCCGCGCTCCTGCCCTGGCTCGGCTGGCGGGGTGCGCTCGCCGCCGGGGCCGTCCTCGCATTCGCCTATGCCTGTGCATTGGAGCCGCTTCGGCGTGCGTACGATATGCCCGCCTCCGCCCCACGAGGACCCCATCTTGCGGCCATCGTGGCGCTCCTCAAGCGGGTATTCCGTACACAGGGCCTGCGCCAGCTTGCGATTGCGTCCTTCGGCTTTCATGCCATGCAGATCGCACTGAATGGATTTCTCGTGAGCTTTCTCGTCGCAAGCGCCGGGAAGTCGCTCGCGACTGCCGGCGCGCTGCTCGCCGGCGCGCAGTTCGGCGGCTTCCTGGGACGCCTGGGCTCGGGGATCGTTGCTGGCCGGCGGTTTCCGGCCCGCCCCCTCCTCGCGGCCATGGGCTTCGCCATGTCCGCGGCGGCAGTGCTGGTCGGCCTCGCCGCACCATCCATGTCGCTCGGTGCGCTTGCAATCGCCTGCGTTGCGTTCGGCGTCGCGTCGAGCGGCTGGAACGGCGTCTTCTTCGCCGAGATCGTGCGGGGCGCGCCGGTCGAGGAAGTCGGCCACATCACAGGCGGGATGCTGATCACCGCCTACGCCGGCCTGATCGTCGGCCCGCTCGCGTTCGGCGCCGTCGCCGAAGCCGCCAGCTACGGCGTGGCCTACGCGTTCATCGCGCTGTGGTCGTGTGCCGGCGCAATCGTGCTCCTCCGCAGTCCGGGAACCGGGTAACGCACACCCTTGCGCACACTTCGGGCACGCGCGTTAGAATCATCGTAGCCGGTGCCACGCGCACTGCAGCAAGCCAACGCAGCAAGCCAAAGCAGCAAGCCAAAGGTCAATCCCGTGCCGTCATTCGACATCACCTCCGAAGTCAACCAGATGGAGCTCAAGAACGCGATCGATCAGGCGAACAAGGAGATCACCAATCGTTTCGATTTCAAGGGTTCCGATGCGCGTGTCGAGCTTGCGGAGCTCACCCTGACACTGAATGCCGACGACGAGTTCAAGCTGAAGCAGGTCATGGATCTGCTCGTGGCGAGGTGCGCCAAGCGCAACGTCGACGTGCGCGCTTTCGACCCGAAGGAGATCGAGAAGGCGAGCGGCAACAAGGTCAGGCAGGTCGTCAACGTCCGGAACGGGATCGAGCAGGAGACATCCAAGCGCATCGTCAAGCTCGTGAAGGAGTCGAAGCTCAAGGCCCAGGCGTCGATCCAGGGTCCGGCCGTGCGCGTGAGCGGCGCGAAAAAAGACGACCTGCAGGACGTGATTCAGCTGGTCCGCAAGGCGGTCACCGACATTCCTCTGCAGTTCGGAAACTTCCGCGATTGAGCCGGCTCGCGGCGGTGCGCCGCGTCAGCGCGTCGCGGCGCAGCCGTCCATGACATTGGCCACCGTCGCCGCCGCCTGGCTCGCCTGGAATTGCGCATGGACGCGCTTGTTGCGGTCGTCCGGATCCTGCACGGTCACGACGACGAGCACCGCGCCGAGGATCATGGCGTCGGTGAGCCACTTCACCTCGTTACGGCCGACAAGCGGCGCGCTCAGGGTGAACGCGAAGCTTCCGTCATCGAGGAAGCGACCGGCAACGGACGTCGACACCGAGACGTCCCGTCGCAGTGCGACGACGCGGATGGTCGCGAGCTTGCGCTGCAGCGCCGGGGCCTCGGGACCGTTGAACGCGGCGAACCCGAAGCCCGGAATCGTGCTCGCGCGCTGTATGACGTAGACGATGCTCGCGGTGGCCTCGGGTCCCGGCTGACAGCGCACCTCGAGGCGCATCGCCACCTGCCCCCCGGGCGTACGCCCCTGGGCATAGGTGCTGGCGGATCGCGCGCCATCGACGCTTTCAACATAGCGCCAGCTCACCGCGGCCTGACCGGGACCGCCGGTGAGGACGAGCAGCAGAGCGGCGGCAAAGCGGGAGAACAGGCGAGCGAATCGCTTGGCGCTCATCAACATCCCTCAGGAGGCGAGTCGTTCGATCCACCGATCGTAGAGAAGGTCGGCCACTTCGTGCAGCGCGACAAGGCGCTCGTCCATGCGCTCCGCCATCTCGTCTGCGGATTGCACACCGGGGCTCGACTGCGAGGCGTCGAGGTCCTGTCTTGCGCTCCGGCACCAGGCGCGGATCAGTTCCGCGGTCATCTCCACGTGACATTGCATGGCGAGGTGCGGTCCGACCGCGAACGCCTGATTGGTGCAGTGCGCGCTCGAGGCCAGCCGCGTGGCACCCGGCGGGATGGTGAATGTCTCGCCATGCCAGTGAAAGGCTTCGAATCCGCGCAGATCGCCGAACCAATGCCGCGCAACGCCGTCTTCGGCCACGTCGACATGCCCCCAGCCGATCTCCTTCACCGGAGTCGTCGTGACCGTTCCGCCCAGGGCGCGCGCCATCAGCTGGCTGCCGAGGCAATGTCCGAGCACCGGCACGTCCGCACCGACTGCCTGGCGCACCAGCCCCAGCACACCGGGAATCCAATCCAGATCGTCATTAACGCTCATCGGGCCGCCCATGCACACGATGCCCGAAAAAGCCTGCGGATCCCCAGGCACTTTTTCCCGTTCGTCGACTCGAATGAGGGTCCAGGGCACGCCCTTTCGGTCCAGGTATGCGCCAAAATAGCCCGGACCCTCGTTTCGGTGGTATCTCAGGATGACAACCGGTTTCATATCGAACGGATTTCGATGCCGAAGCT
>JAABRB010000287.1 GCA_011391185.1 Betaproteobacteria bacterium | reverse complement strand
GCGAGAAGAGGTTCTGCCCGAGCTGGGCGGTCACCATTGCGAAGGGGACGGGGTCGCCGTATTCGATACCGAACTGCCGCACGCTGCCCACGACGAGATCCACCGGGGACTTGACGAGCGCGCCGCGATTCGCCTCGGCCCAGAATGCAGGCGACCGGAAGAGCCCGCGTAGCGCCGCCTTCACGTCGTACCCGGAGCGGTAGAACGCGTCGGCGATGCGCCGGGCCTCCGCCGCATCGGGCTCCGGCGAGACGAACTCGCGCCACATTTTCGTCACGACGAAACCCGCGGTCTCGCGCTTCGCGAGCAGGATGTCGAGCACCGCATCGCCGTCGAAATTGCCGCTGCGGCCGAGCACCGTCTTCGTGCCGTTGTCGTGGATGAGCCGGCGGAACACGAACGTTCCGGTGTCGCGGTCGATCGACCAGCCGGTGAAGGCGCGCGCCGCCTCGCGGATGTCGGCCTCGGTGTAGTGCCCTTCGCCGAGCGTGAAGAGCTCCATCACCTCGCGCGCGAAGTTCTCGTTCGGCTTGTCCTTCCGGTTCTGCGCCGAGTCGAGGTAGATCACCATCGCGGGATCCTTCCCCACCGCGTGCAGCAGCACGCCGAAGTTCCCCGTCGCGTGACGCCGAAGCAGCACGTTCTGCTCGTACATGAGCCGCGTGTACCGGACTTTCTGCTGGCTCGACACGAAGTGGTTGTGCCAGAAGAGGGTCATCCGCTCGGTGAGTTGCGAGCGCGTGGTGATCATCTCGTTCAACCACCAGCCGCGCAGGTCGAGTCCGCGCTGGATCTCGCCCGCCAGGAATTCCTTGCGCGCCTCGGGCGACATTCCACGCAATTCGCGCGGCGGGAGTATCGGCTCGCTCACCCATTCCGGCGGCGGCGTTTGCGCAACGGCGCGAGTGTCTCCGAGCAGACGCTCTACCGCCTGGTCGCGCGACAACCGCGCGTAGTCCGCCACCTCGCGCGGCGATGCACCGAATCCCGCGCGGTTCAGCAGGTGTCGTGCGTCGTCCTCGCCCATCGGCGCCGCATGCGCCGCGATCGGCAGGAGGAGAACCAGGAATCGGATCAGCCGTTGCATCGTTCGGTTCCGTTACGATGAGGAGCGAAGACGGGCACCCGGGGAACTGCGTCAGGGAGGGGGGGACGAGCCCCCCGGGCGCCGCTTCACAAACCCTGTCAGCGTGACGATCGGTCGCCGCGGCCTTGGCGACGATCGCCATTCCCTTTGCGGTCGCGATCGCGGTCGCGATACACGTCCTGGCCGTGATCCCGGATATCGCGGCGCAGCTGATCGCGATCTTCCTTCGACAATCGGCTGTCGCGCTTGCGATCCGCATCCGGCTGCCGCGGTTGCGCCTGGCGCGTGTCCGGATCGCGCGATCCGCGTCCGTTGCCATTGCCCCCCTGCGCCCACGCGTCTGCCGTCACGCCCGAAATCGTCAATGCGAGGAGGACCGTGCCCGCGACCCGGACGAACCGATTCATTTTCTGGTCTCCGAATTCGTGGCCACGGTCCCCGTCTCGCGATCAACGCCGGTCGTCGTCGTGCTTCTGCGCGTAGATGTTCCGGCTCGCCTCGTTCTGATCCTGGTGAAGATCCCGGCGCTCGCCGCGCGTCAAGACGCCGTCCGACTTGTACGCGCGCTCGTCGCTCCGGATGTCGCGCTGCGCGCTGCGCAGCCCGCTCGCCTCGTCGCGGGTCAGCTCGCCCGAGCGCACGCCTTGCGAGATTCTATGCTGCTCGTTCCGCTGGCGCTGGTTCACCCCCGGGTCGCGCGTCGCGACGCGATTGCGCACGTCGTCGTCGTGCTTTTCCTGGTTGATGTGCTGGCTCGCCGCGCGCTGATCCTGCCGCAGTTCCCTACGCTCGTCGCGAGTAAACATCCCGTCGGCGCGGAATTCACGCTCTTCCTTGCGAATCGACCGCTGCTCCTGGCGCAGCCCGCGCGCTTCTTCCTGGGTGAGCTGGCCCGAGCGAACGCCCTGCTGGATCTGGTGCTTCTGCGTCAGCTGGCGACGGTCGATGCTGTCGTGGCGGTTCCCAGGCCCACGGCCTTCGTAGCGCCCCCGCGGCTGATGCTGGCCATCGCCGTCGTAGCGACCCCGCCCCTCGTACCCGCCACGGCCCTGGCCGTCGTGCTTCTGCGCAGCAATGTGCCTGCTTGACCGATTGAGGTCGTGCTGCAGATCGGCACGCTCGGCGCGGCTGAGATGCCCGTCGGCACGGTAAGCGCGCTCTTCCTTGCGGATGTGGCGCTGCTCACCCTGCAGCCGATGCGCCTCGTGGCGCGTGAGCTCGCCCGACTGGACGCCCTGGTGAATGCGTGCCTGCTGGTTGTGCTGGCGCTGATTGACGCTCTGTCCATGCTGCCGCTGATTCCCGCCCTGGCCCTGCGGCCCGGCAAGCGCGGCCACCGGCAGCGTGGCGATCATCGCGACCAGCAGTTTCATCTTGAAGCTCTTCATTGTGTTGCTCCTCTCGGTCCCGAATTGGATTGCCTAGTCGATTCGAAGGGTCATCGACCCCATCCCCACTTTCCTGCATGCGCCTTGTGGCCTGGCGCCTGATGCCACTCTAGGGGGCGGGTGTAAGCGGACTGTGAGCGGACGGGGGGACTTTGTAACTTTGTGTTTCGACCCGGACCGGTGGCAAAGATCCGTTACGAATCGCTGGCTTGCGGCCCTCGGCGGGGCTAGGATCGGACTCAGATGAGTGAGCCCAAGACCAGGATTCTCGTCGTCGACGACGATCTGCGGCTGCGCGACCTCCTGAATCGCTACCTCGGCGAGCAGGGTTTCGCGGTGCGGGCCGTCGCCGACGCCCATGCCATGGACAAGCTGCTCGCCCACGAGCGTTTCGATCTGCTCGTGCTCGACCTGATGCTGCCGGGCGAGGACGGCCTGTCGATCTGCCGGCGCCTGCGCGGCACCAAGAACACCATTCCGATCATCATGCTCACCGCCAAGGGCGAGGACGTCGACCGCATCATCGGCCTCGAGATGGGCGCCGATGACTATCTGCCCAAGCCCTTCAACCCGCGCGAGCTGGTGGCGCGCGTTCACGCGGTGCTGCGCCGCCAGGCCGCGGTGGGACCGCCCGGCGCCCCCGCTGCCGACGGCGCGCCGGTGAGCTTCGGCGGGATGACCGTCGATCTCGCCAAGCGCACCCTCCTCCGCGGCGGCAAGGAGCTCTCGCTCACGACGGGCGAGTTCGCGCTGCTCAAGGTACTCGTCACCCACCCGCGCACGCCGCTTTCGCGCGACAAGCTGATGGAGCTCGCGCGCGGCCGCGAGTACGAGGTGTTCGACCGCGCCATCGACGTGCAGGTCTCGCGCCTGCGCAAGCTCGTCGAGCCCGATCCCGCGAAGCCCACCTACATCCAGACCGTCTGGGGATTTGGCTACGTCTTCGTGCCCGACGGACAAGCGCAGTCTTGACGCTCTGGCCGCGCACCCTGCTCTGGCGCACGTTCGCGCTGATCTCGCTGCTGATCGTGCTCGCGCTCGGCGCGTGGTTGCAGATCTTTCTCATCGCGCAGCGCGAGCCGCGCGCACGCCAGACGGCGCAGATGGTGGTGAGCGTCGTGAACCTCACGCACGCCGCCCTGTTGACCGCCGCGCCGGAGCGCCGCCGTGACCTCCTGATCGAGCTCTCGGACCGCGAAGGCATCCGCGTCTATCCGTCGGACCCCGGCGACCAGGTCGTCCTCCTCGAGACGGAACGTGTCGGCACGCGAATCTTCGCCGATGAAATCCGCCGCCAGCTCGGCCCGGGCACCCGCATCGCGGTGGCGCGCGACGGGCTCCCCGGTTACTGGGTGAGCTTCAGGATCGCGGAGGACGAATACTGGCTGCTGATTCCCCGTGACCGGATCGACCGCCAACAGGCCTTGCAATGGCTTGGCTGGGGGGCGCTCGCGCTCGTGCTCGCGCTCGCAGGCGCCTACCTGATCGTGTTTCGCATCAAGCGCCCGCTCCGCGCGCTGACGCAGGCTGCCGCGGAGATCGGCCGCGGCCGCAACCCCGCTCCGCTGGCGGAAAGCGGCCCGGAGGAGATCCGGACGCTTTCGAACGGATTCAACCAGATGTCGCGCGACCTTGCGCGGCTCGAGTCCGACCGGGCGCTGATCCTGGCGGGCGTGTCGCACGACCTGCGCACGCCGCTCGCGCGCCTGCGCTTGAGCATCGAGATGAGCGGCGCGGATGCTTCGCTCAAGCAGGGCATGGACACCGATATCCGCGAGATGGACCGGATCATCGGCCAGTTTCTCGATTTCGCCCGCACCGAAGGAAGCGAGGCCGTCGAGCGGATCGATCTTGCCGCCCTCGCGCGCGAATGCGCACAGCAGTATCGCGAGCGCGGACAGGACGTGCGCGACGAGATCGCGCCGACCCCGCCGGTGAACGCGCGCGCGCTTGCGGTGCGGCGGATGATCGTGAACCTGATCGACAACGCCCTGCGCTACGGCAGGCGGGATGTCGTACTGACCCTCGGCACCGAGGGGCGCCATGCCGTACTCGAGGTGCGCGACCGCGGGCCCGGCATTCCGGTCACGGAGATCGAACGCCTCAAGCAGCCGTTCACCCGGCTGGAAACGGCGCGCGGCGACTCGGGGGGATCGGGGCTCGGGCTCGCGATCGTCGATCGCGTCGCCCGCATGCACGGGGGATCGCTGGAGCTCGTTCCGCGCGACGGCGGCGGGCTCGTCGCCCGCGTGATTCTCCCCGCGGCCTAGCCGACTCCCTCCACTTCGAGGAGCGGATGGTTTCGCTGTTTCCCCGCCTCTCCGAGGCGGGGTGGCGCCGAAGGCGACGGGGTGGTGCGTGCATCGATCGACG
>JAABRB010000030.1 GCA_011391185.1 Betaproteobacteria bacterium | reverse complement strand
TGCCTGTTCGTCACCTACTTCCCGCATCTCATCGCCGGGCCCATCCTGCATCACGCCGAAATGATGCCGCAGTTCGCGAAGCGCGAGACCTACCGACTGCAGGCGGAGAACATCGCGGTCGGACTGACGATCTTCATCATCGGATTGTTCAAGAAAGTGATCCTGGCCGACGGAATCGGGCCGTTCGTGGGCCCGCTGTTCGCGCTGCCGGGAACCGGCATCGAGCCGACCTTCGTCGAAGCCTGGGGCGCGGTGCTCGCCTATTCGCTGCAACTCTACTTCGACTTCTCCGCCTATTCCGACATGGCGATCGGCCTGTCCCGGCTCTTCGGCGTCAGGCTGCCGCTCAACTTCCATTCGCCTTACAAGGCCGTCAACATGTCCGACCTTTGGCAGCGCTGGCACATGACGCTCTCGCGCTTTCTGCGGGACTATGTGTTCGTTCCGCTGGGAGGCCATCGCAAGAGCGCGGCGCGCCGCTACTACAGCCTGGTGGTGACGATGGTCTTGTGCGGCGTGTGGCATGGCGCCGGCTGGACCTATGTGGCTTTCGGCGTGCTGCATGGCTTCTACCTGGCGGTGAACCAGGTCTGGAGAACCGTGCGCAAGCACCGGGATCGCCGCCTGGGTCGCAAGCGTGGCCAGTCGACCGGGTGGGGTCGCGCGGCTGCGATCCTGCTGACCTTCGCCTGCTGGCTGGTGGGGCTCGCCTTCTTCCGGGCAGCGAACATGGCCGACGCGATCATGATCCTGAAAGGCATGTTCGGCTTCAATGGCTTTGCGCTGCCCGGCCTGCTGCTCGCAAAGCTGGGTGGCGTCGGACACTGGCTGGCCGCGCATGGTGTGGATTTCTCGGAGGGGCGCGGCCTGGTGCGCGGCAGCCTCGTCAACTGGACGGTCATCCTGCTGGCCATCGCCTGGTTTGCGCCCAACACGCAACAGATCATGGCGCGATTCAGGCCCGCGCTCGTGATCCCGAGGGACTCGCAGCCCGCGCGGCTGTTGCTGTGGCGTCCCGGTGCCGTGACAGCCGCGATTGCCGCCGTGGTGGCGTTCGCGGCGATCGTCAACCTCCATCGGAACTCGGAGTTCCTCTATTTCCAGTTCTGATCCGCCGATGAATGCACAGACCGAAAGTCAACTGCCGGACGATGCGTCGCCAGGCGATGCGCTCGAGAATGCCGCCAGCAGGCGCTTCAACGCCGTGCTGCTGATCGGGCTCGGAGCGATGCTTTCCAGCGTCGTGGGACTGAATCTGCTGTTGGTCGAGCGCGCCATCGGTACACCGGAAATGGTCAAAGCCGCGAGCGAGTGGCAGCAGACGACCCGTGGCATCACCTATCCGCCCCCGATCACCGCGAACCGCCCGTTCAAGTCGCTGCGGCTCGCCGATCGGCTGCGGGAGATCAACGGGGTCGTGCTCGGCGCCTCGACCGCAATGGGCCTGACGGCGGACGCGTTACCCTCCGACGTTCGCGTCTACAACTTCGCCCAGACCGCGAATCCGCTGCACTTGACCATCGGCGAGGCAGAGCACATCGTGCGCCACCACGCCGATCGGGTGAAGTGGATGTTCCTGGCGCTCGACTGGTCGTTGGGCATGCTGTACCTGCCTGGCAAACCCGTCGCGATCGATCTCTCGCCTGCGGCCGCGCTGTCCCGCGACGCCCTACCGCGGGTGTCATTGCTCCAGAAGATCCAGGATGCGATCTCCTGGCCGCGCGTCAGGAATCTCTGGAGCATCGCGCGCGGTGCCTGGCGCGCGCCAGATGGGTTGTCGGCATTCACCAGCGTCTTCTTCGAACCGTCGAGCGCCGACTATCGCTGCCCGGACGGCACGCCCGCCCGTGACTTCGACACCATCAACCGCGGCATGTGCGTCGGGTTCCGGGATGACGGCAGCGCCACTTTCGCCGACGGTCAGCCCGTCGATCCGGCGCGCGTGGAGCAGCTCGTGCGGGCCGGGGCTGCGCCTGGGTCCCGCTATTCCCAGCCCATCGCGGCGGGCGACGGCAAGATCAATCCGGCCTTGCTCGACGGACTTGCGAAGCTGTCGGCCGAGCTCTCGGCCAAGGGTGGAAAGCTCGTGCTCTTCGCACCGCCGCTCATCCCCGGACTCGAGCGCGCGCTCGGCGAAAGCGTCCATGCCGGTGACTCCGTGAAGCGCACCAAGGCCGCGTTGGACGAATGGGCGAAGCGCGAAGGCTTGTTCATCATCGACGCCGGCGCATCGGAACGCTACGGCTGCACGGCGCCTGAGTTTCTGGACGAGCATCATGCGTATCCCGCATGCTTCCGAAAAATCATGCGCGGCTTCTTCGCGCGCTTGAACTCGGGAACGCCGCTCGCGCCCGGCCTGTGGTCGCCCGCGGACCCGGGGTAGTTCTGACGGCGCCGCGTGACGAGAGTTACTTTGCGACAGTCAGTCCCCAGCGACCGTCGGACTCACGGCAAGCAACGTAGCGCATGGTTTCGTTCATCCCCTTCGCCTGGGTGTCGACCCTGAACGTCCTGCAAGGCTGCCCATCCTTCGTACTGGTGGCGAGAACGGTGGCCGCGCCAGAGTTCCGGGTTTTCGGATTATTCCAGGGCACGGTCTTGCCGACCGCGCCTTCCTCGAGTGCCTCCCGCGCGCTGTCGACGAGCAGCTTCATGTCGTCGCCATTGAACCACTCGGTCGGCCCCGAAAGGAGCAGCGCACCCCATCCCGCGGCGGAAGCGACCGCCGGGACCGCGCAGAGCACAAGAATTGCCAGAAATATTTTGCAGCGTCGCATGGTTCTCTCCATGAAAAATTGTCTCGGGCGCCAGCCTACTTATTCTGCGGGGCGGTACCTGCGATGAGGCCGCGTTCGCGCAGCGCGCCGATGATGATGTCGGCGTAGCCGGCGATTTCCTTCTTCAGCTCGCCGGGATCCGTGGTCTGCGTCGTGGCCGACCACACCAGCGTGGCGTCGCGTGTCTGCCAGAGGCTCGTCTCGACGACGACCACGTCGTACTGGTAGGCGGTGGGCGGCGTCGTGATCGCCATGGCCGATCCGTAGAATCCGTAGAAGCCGCGCGCGTAGCCGACGCTCGGAATCACGGTGACATAGCCCGGCGAATAGGCGGTCCGGCGATCGATGTCGAGCACGCGCGCGACGATTGCGCCGTCGGCGCCGACCTTCTTCAGCACGCCTTCCAGCACGTCCCTCGCCACATTTCCATTATCCGGGAGCACGGTGTATCCCGAGGCTGCCTTCACGCCCGCCACGCGGAGCTTCTCCGAAAACTCGTCCTCGAACGTGCGCCGTTCGCCCTCGTTCCGCGAGACGCCGAGCACGAGCACGTTCCCGAATGGCGGCCCCTGATAGGCCGGGTCCACCCAGGCATTCGTCAGTTGTGTCGCCGGGGCGCAGCCGGACACGAGCCCGCCTACGCAGGCGAACAGGAGGACGAAACGGCAGGATTTCATGACAATTATCGAACCCGAACTCTCGATATGGCCGCGAGGCGCGGCACGCAACAGCAATGGTAACGGCTGGCGGCACAATCGGTCGAATACCAAGCCGGTCGAATACCAAGCCGGTCGAACACCGAGGCGCACGAGTACACCGCTAGTGGCCAACTGCCAATCGGGCTGGCAGGCCTTGGTCACGCGCGGCTATACTGCGCCGCCTGCGATTTCCGCATGTCCGGCGCCGAGCACCTCGAAACGAGGGCACGCGCCAGGGGTCGCGCGGTAGCCCGACCGGGACACGTTCGGCGGGGGTAAGGGGGAGGCGGTGGGCGATTCCGGATCCGGACTGTCGGCAAGCCAGGCGCTCGATCTCGAGCATGCGGACCTGCTCGCACAGGTCGAGCTGTTTGCCGGGCTCGAACGCGTCACCCTTGCCAAGCTCGCTGCGCACCTCGAGGCGATAGACGTGGCAAGCGGGGCCGAGCTCTTCCGTCAGGGTGATCCGGGAGACGCCTTCTACGTGGTCGCGCGCGGCTCGTTCGGCGCGTTCGTCAGCGCGGAGGGCGATCCCGCGGAGCGGCGCGTGAATACGCGCGGACCGGGCGACCCGCTTGGCGAGATGGCGCTGCTCAGCAGCCGTTCGCGTTCCGCCACCATCCGCGCCGAAACCGACGCCGTTGTGCTGCGACTCGAGCGCGGGCGCTTTCTTGCCCTGGTACGCGAGGAGCCGAGCGTGGCACTCGCCATTGCCAGATCGCTCAGCGATCGGCTCCGCGCCCGCGATACGCCCGCCCCGCAGACGGGTGGCGTTGCTGAACGCGCGCTCTCGATCGAGGTGCCGGCGGCCGGGGCTGCGCCGCCCGAACGCAAGCGGCGCGTGAATGCACGAGTGCTCGGCGGCATTCTTGCCGCAGCCGTGCTGGCGGCGGGATGGACCCTGCCGCCGCCGACAGGACTCTCGACGGAGGGCTGGCACGCGCTCGCGACGATGGGCGCACTCGTTCCGCTCCTCGCCTTCAACGCGCTGCCGGAAGGAATCCTGGCGCTGCTGCTCGCAAGCGTATGGGTGCTTGGGGGCGTGACGACGCCCGCGCTCGCGTTGAGCGGCTTCAGCGCGCCGGGCTGGGTCCTGCTTGTGAGCGTGCTCGTGATCGGCGCGGCGATCGCCTCGTCCGGCTTGCTCTACCGGCTCGCGCTCTGGACCGTCGCGCACAGCCGAGGCGGCTTTGCCGGTCAAATCACCGTGCTCTGTGTCGGCGGCGCGTTGCTGAGCCCGGCGGTTCCGAATGCCACTGCGCGCATCACGCTCGTCGCGCCGGCGATCGGCGAGCTGGCCGAGGCGCTCGGCTATGCCGCACGGTCACGACCTGCGGCCGGGCTTGCCATGGCCGCCCTGATCGGCTTCGGATTAATGGTCGCCCCGTTCCTCACCAGCTCCACCACTGCGCTTCTCGTGTACGCAGTGCTGCCGCCGGTCGGCAACGTCGAGCTCGATTTCGTTTCGTGGGCGATCCTTGCGGCACCTCCCAATGCCATTCTGCTTCTGGGCATGATCGCGGCGCTGCTGTGGGCGTATCGGCCCGGGAGTCAGGCGGAAACCCGGGGCGCGACCAACCGCGGCACCGTCAGGCTGCAACGCAAACTGATCGGACGCACCACGCGCAACGAGCGCGCGTCGATTGTCGTCGGCATCGCACTCCTCGTCGGTTTCGTCACCCAACCGCTCCACGGCATCCATCCAGCGTGGGTGGCGGTGCTCGCACTCACGGCCATGGCGGCCACGGGTGTGGTCACCGTCAATACGCTGCGCGCCGTCAACTGGAGCTTTGCCCTGCTCTTCGGCATTCTCGCGAGCCTGTCGAGCGTCTTCGGCGCGACCGGGGTGGACCGCTGGATCGCCGCCTCGGTCACCGGATTGATCGGCAGCCTCGCCAGCATGCCGTTGCTGTTCGTCGTCGTGCTCACCCTGCTCTGTTTCGCGGTGAGCTTCGTGTTGCGCTGGCAGGTGGCTGCCCCGCTCGTCACGATCGCTGTGGCGCCGATCGCGGCCGCCGCCGGAATTCACCCGTTCGTCGTCGGGATGGTGGCCATCATGGCGTGCAGCGGCTTTTTCGTCGCGTACCAGAGCAACGTCTACATTGCCATGTTCCAGGGCACCGGCGAGCGGATGTTCACGCACGCGCAGGCGCGACCCGCTGCCCTCGCCTATGGGGTCCTCGTGCTCTTCGCGCTGTGCGCGAGCGTCGTGCCGTGGCGGATGATGGGACTGCTCTGATCACACCCCCTGCGCCGTAATTGCGACCCGTCAGGAATAGAACTTCAGTCCGACGACCGCGCCCACGATGACGAGGATCAGCACGACGCGCGCCGCCGTGACCGGATCGCCGAATGCGAGGATGCCCACCAGCGCTGTACCGAACGCGCCGAGCCCCACGAACGCAAGGGTCGGCCCGAGCTTCGCGAAACTCTCGCGCAGATTGAGGAAGTAGGTGAAGCCGACTTCCGCCGCACCCGCGACGAGCAGATAACTCCAGGCCCGGGATCTGGCTTTTGCATCGAGGGCCATGGGCATCGAGGGCCATGGATTCAATGAGCCGCGGGCTTTCCGCGACCGGGGAGATGAATGGACTCGCGCCATATTATGCCATTCCGATTTGCGTTTTCATTCGCGCCACAAGCGCCAGACGTGCCAAGCTGCGCGCTCGGGGCGGCTGGCGCGCTTGCCTACCGCTGGAACAATCTCGAAACAACAATCGCGAAACAACAATCGCGAAACAATTCATGCTGCGCCTGCAATCATGCCGATACGCGGGATCATTCTCCTGGGTTACGACACCACTTGATCCCCACGTGGAACTGAGTCACCGTAGGAGACAATGGCCATGCAAATAACGACCACACAAGGAGACTTCATGAATCCCAACAAAGCACTATGGGAAAAAGGCGACTTCACACGTATTGCGGCAAGCATGCGTGAGAGCGGAGAAGCGCTCGTCAGGGATTTCGAAATCCGCAAAGGTCTGAAGGTCCTGGATCTCGGATGCGGCGATGGAACGACGGCTCTGCCGGCGGCAAGACTGGGAGCGGACGTGCTGGGCGTCGATATCGCCAGAAATCTGGTTGCCGCCGGGAACAAACGTGCAGAGAAGGAAAGCCTCACGAATTGCAGGTTTCAGGAAGGCGATGCGTCCAATCTGGACGAGCTTGCGGATGATTCCTTTGATCTGTCCGTATCCATCTTTGGAGCCATGTTCGCCCCAAAGCCGTTTGACGTCGCGAAAGAGATGGCGCGAGTCACCCGGACCGGAGGTCGCGTCATCATGGGCAACTGGATTCCAAACGATCCGACGTTGGTGGCGCAAATCCTGAAGATCAGCTCCGCCTACACGCCGCCACCGCCGGAAGGCTTCGTCAGCCCGATGACGTGGGGGATCGAGAGCAACGTGATCGAACGCTTCTCCGGCGCGGGCGTTCCCGCCGAAAAGATCTCCTTCGCCCGGGACACGTTTACGTTCAACTTTCCTGGCACTCCCATGGCGCTCGTGGATGAATTCCGAAAATATTACGGGCCGACCATGAATGCCTTCGAAGCGGCGGAAAAGAACAGTCGGGCCGCTGACCTGCAGAAGGAACTGGAAGATCTGTTCAACAGCCAGAACAGAAGCCAGCGCAAGGATGCTACATCCATTCCGGCAACTTTCTTGCGCGTTACGGTAGCGCTTTAAACAGGCCGAGCCCGCGCAGAACGTCGCGGGCCGCTCCTCTCGCAGGTCAAGGCCTCTCGCCGGCGAGAGGCCTTGACCTGCGGCGCCCAGGAATTATCCGACGATGCGCAACGCGAGATAGGGCACCAGGTTGAAGAGCAGCACGCCGAACTTGAAAAGCCCTATCCCCGCGTAGTGGATCGCGTCGAACGCCTCCTCGGAAAGCTTGTCTGGATCATCTCGTACCAGCGCTTGCCGGTCGGGTCCGCGAGCATTCCGGGATCGCCGGCAAACAGGCGCGGAAAGAATCCCATGTTGTCGGAGTGATCGGCGACCACCAGAAAATCGAGCGGCCGCGAGAGTCGCACCGGCAGGCCGGTCGAGGAGACGAGCTCCTCGCCGCGCGCGAGGCGATACGCGTCCTCGGGATTGAGCCGCGCGCCGAAGGCACCGGCATCCATGGACATGGCCGTGTGCAGGTGCGTGTCGCCGAAAAACACCTGGGTCGGAAAGTTGCGCCCGGCGTAGGGCGAGAAGCGCGTCTGTGGTTTGAACGCGCTTTCGAGGGTTTCGGCAGGCGGCACGGGGTCTCCTGCGGCCCACGCGGATCCGCTCAACCCTGCGGCGACGAGCAGCAGTGGGACGGAGACTCTCGTGCTCATTCGAAATTTCATACTCAATCTCCTATCTACATTGAACATTTATCGCCCTGCAAAGCGCGCACCCCGCTCAGGCCCAGAATCCCAGCGTCCGCTCGAATACCCAGAATGCGGCGAGCGTTCCGATCACGTACGCCGCAGGTCTCGCCACCGCGGAGGCCACGTGCCAGGTATGACGGTCGCCGCGCGCCGAGGCGCGCACGCGCCATTCCTTCAGCAGCCACAGGATCGCGAACACCGCAGCGATGAAGAGCAGCTGGCCGGCCTCGACGCCGACGTTGAAGAACAGCAGCGCCAGCGGCACCGCGTGCTGCGGCAAGCCGACCTCGCTCAGCGCGCCGGCAAATCCGAGTCCGTGCAGAAGCCCGAAGACGAACGCCACGATCCATGGCGCCCGCCGGGTGAGGCTCTCCCGTCCACCGTGCGCGCGCAGAATGTCCGCAGCGACGAACACGATACTGAGCGCAATGGCCGCCTCGACCGGTTTCTGCGGCACGTGCACCATCCCGAGCGTTGCTGCCGCGAGCGTGATGCTGTGGGCGACGGTGAAAGCGGTGACGGTCCCGATGAGGCGCCCCCAGCTTCCCACGATGAACAGCAACCCCAGCACGAACAGCAGGTGATCGATGCCGGCGAGGATGTGCTCCACGCCCAGCGCGAAATAAGTCTTCGCCACTTCGAGCGCGCCCGGCGCGGCAACCACGGTGAAACCGGGATCGGCCGGGGTGAGGCGCGCGGTCTGCGTCGTGCCGTCGAGACGCTCCACGCGCGCGAGCACGTCGGTGCGGGTCGCATCCAGTCCGTCGATCACGATCCGGCCGCCGACGAGCCCCCCCTCGCACGTCGCACGCAGCCGTTCCAAGTAGGCGCCATCCGCGAAGCGCGCGGTCGGTTCGGTCACCCGGCACTTTTCCGGCCAGCTCAGATACAGGCCGAGCCGCAGGTCGCCGCGCGCGGGCACCTTCCAGAGCACATCGTAGGTTCCTCCATCAATCTGCCTGAGTTCCAGGTAGCCCGGACGCACCTCGTGCGCGTGCACCGCACCGGCGGCGAGCCCGCATAGAAGCAGGAACGCCAGGATGCGTCGGAGGCGAATCATCATTTCCCGGATGGGGCGTCCTTTCCCGCCGTCTCGCCGGGCATCTCGATCGAGATCTCATAGCGCTTGCGAAGCGCCGCAAGAAAGTCCTGGCTGGCGTCGACGCGCCGCGCGGCCGACCACTCGCGCTCGACGATCACGCGGACCTCTGCGAGCGATGGCATGCGTCCCGGCTCGCGCGCCGCGACGCGCACGAGATGCAATCCGTAGCTCGAGGCGATCGGTCCCGCCCACCGACCCAATGGCGCCTTCTCGAGCTCGGCCGCAAAGGGGGCGCCGAACGCTCTCGCGATTTCGCTCTCCGTCGCATTGTCGAGCACACCGCGCAGGAGCGTCGCGTCGCCGATCGTTTCCACGGTCGATGCATCGTCGGCGCCGGTTTCGAGACGCGCGAGCAGTGCCGCAGCGTGCTTCCCCGCGTTCGATCCGTGCAGCTCGGTCCGCACGAACACCTGCCGGAAACTCGTCCGCGCGGGAATCCGGAACTGCTCCGGATGCCCATCGAGGAACGTCTGCAGCTCGGCGTCGGTCGGCTGTCGTTGCGCGGCGATGTCCTCGTTGAGGAACTCCATCTTCTGCCGCAGCCGGCGCCGGATGATGAGGTCGTCCTGGTCCAGTCCGAGGGCGCGCGCCTCGCGGTAGAGGACCTCCTCGTTCACGTGGTCCTCGATCAATCCGTCGATCTCGGCCCGCGTTGGCGGGCGCATCCACGTGCGCTGGAACTGCTGCGCGAGCCGCGTCACCTGGCCGGCATCGACGACGATGCGGTCGGGACGCTTGCCGGGCTCGATCGCGACGAGCGAATAGAGCGCGAACAACCCCGCGCCCAGCAAAAGAAATTGGACGAGCGGCTCGCGCAGAAAGCGGCTGATCATGGATTTCATCGAGAAAGGCGAACGCGTGGCGCCCAGGCCGTGCGGATCGGACGACGCGCACCCGGAAAATGCCGAGAGAGGGTAACCGCCGAAGATTACAGCGTCAAATTACGGCACAATCCCGGGAATCGCGCGAATCGAAACCGTTACGCGATCAGGCCCGGTAAAACTCCGCGGGCTCGTCGAATCCGGCCTGTTGGAATGCCTCGCGTCGCTTCTGACACTGCGGGCAGCGACCGCAATGCACGGTATGGCCGAGGAGGCAGCTATAGGTGGTTGCATAATCGACGCCGAGTGCGACGCCGCGCGTGATCACTTCGCGCTTCGAGAGACCGACGAACGGCGTCGCGAGCCGCACATCGCCGAGCAGCCCGCAGATCAGCCGGAACTGCGCGAGAAACGTGTGCGACGCGCTCGCATACTCCACCGTGTCGTCAAGGTTCACGGCCAGGAAGAGCTTGCGCGCGCCCTGGTTCGCCGCGTACGAAAGGCCGATGCTCAGCGCAACCAGATTTCGGTGCGGGAGCGGCACGTGATGCTTGCGTTCCTGTCCGCGCCGGAAGATCTCGCCCATGTTGCCGAGCTCGAGCGGCACGAGCTCGACGCCGAGCTCGCCGCACTGCACGTGGGCAGCAGCGCACTCCTGCGCAGCGGCACGCTGCGCGTAGTCGATGTAGAGCGCCTGCACCGGCTCGCCGTCGGCGGCAAGCTGGTGGAGCAGTGTTGCACTCTCGATGCCCCCGGAGAGGAGCAGGACGGATGCGGCTTCCATAAGGGTTAATCTACCACTCCGCGGGGAATTCGTAGCGGCCGAGCGTTGTTCTGGGGCAGAATTTCGCGAGACGAACTGATCAGATTCAGGGGATATGGCCAAGAACGAATCCGAACGCAATGCGGTCGCCACCGCGCCCGCGCGTGACGAAATGCGGCGCCGCGCGCGATTGCTCGTTCCCGCGATTCGCGCGCGCGCGCCGGAAGCCGAGGCGTTGCGGCAACTTCCCGACGCGACCATTCGCGACCTGCACGAGACCGGGCTGTGGCGCATCAATCAGCCGGCGCGCGTCGGCGGGCCGCAGCTCGACTACCAGTTGCTGGTCGAGACCTCGAGCGAGTTCGCGCGCGCGTGCGGATCGACCGGCTGGGTGTTCATGAATCTCGGAGTGCATCACTGGATGCTCGGACTGCGCAGCAGTCGGGGTGGTTCGAGTGTAGATCGAGCGCACCCCACCACCCCGTCGCCTTCTGCGACACCCCTCCTCCCAAGGGAGGAGGGGAAACACCTTAGACCGTCCCCCTGCTCGGGCGGCGGCAATCAGGGCTCGCGCAGCCCGGCCGCGAAGTCCAGCAGGCGCTCGACGTCGGTGAAATTGCTCGCGATGCCGAGGCTGATCCGCACGGCGCCCGAGCTCTTGCCGTCGATGCACAGGCGGAAGTCGTCGAGCGTGAGCCGGCTCTCGTGGCCGGGCTGACGGAAGCAGGCCGAGAGCTCGGTGCCGGTGATGCCGAGCGCCACCTCGCCGCCACCGGGGTTGCAGAAACAGCCGGTGCGAATCGAGATGTTCGCGGCGCCGGCGCGCTGCTCGATTCCGAGGTGATCCATCGCCTGGCCGGTCCGGTCGTAGAAATTCACGGTGATCGTGCCGCCGCGCGCCTCCGTCTCCGCGGGTCCGTAGAGGCGCACCAGCGGCGCGTCGTTCCCGTGCCGCAGCGCAATCAAATTGCCGAGCAGCCACCCGGTCAGGCACCGCACGCGCTCGTGAACGGTCTCGATACCAACCGACTCGAGGTGCCGCAGGCCGATTTCCACGGCAGGCAGATTGAGATAGTCGATGGTGCCGTCCTCAAAGGCCGCCTCGCCCTCGGCGAGATAGTGCTTGTCCCCCTGTACCGACGCGACGGTGATGGTCCCGCCGGCGAACCATGGCCGGCGCAGTCTCGCAAGCGCATCCCGACGCGCGATCAGGCAGCCCACCCCGGTCGGATAGCCGAACATCTTGTAGAAAGAGATGTCGACGAAGTCCGGCTTGTGCCGCCCGAGGTCAAGGCGGTTGGTCGGCGCGTACGCCGCGGCGTCGAGCAGGACGACCCAGCCCTTCGCGCGCGCCTGCTCGATCCAGGCGAGCGGATGCTGCACGCCCGAAAAGTTCGACTGCGCTGGATACGCAAAAAGATGGCTCGCTCCCGGGCTAGCCAGGTCGAAACAGGGCTCGAGGGACGACTCGTCCACGCGCATGTCGGGCAGCGCGACCGGAATGTAGGTCACCTTCGCGCCGCGCGCGCGCGCGAACTCCCGGATGCCGTTGACCGAGTTGTGATTGTCGAACGTGAGCAGGAAGTGGCTCCCGGGACCGAACGGAAACGACTCTCCGACGAGCTTGAGGGCGCCGCTCGCGTTGGCGGTAAAGATCGCGACGTACTCATCCGGCGCCGCGTTGAAATACTCGAGCACACGCGCGCGTGCGCGTTCGTCGAGCGCGGTGCTTGCGGTCGCGGTCGGGTTCGTGGAGTGCGGATTGCCGAAAACGCCTCGCGCGAGCAGGTCCATGTGGGCGCGAAGCTGCGAATCTGCGTACAGGCTCCCCGCGGTGTAGTCGAGGTAGACGTGGCCGCCCTGATCGAGTCGGGCATACTCGCCTGCCCGGAGCGCGTCGAGCCCAAGCGTCGTCGAGTACGCCGGGTAGGCGCGCAGAAACTTCGCGTAAGCGTCTTCGGCGTGGGTGCGTGACTTGACCATTCCGGGCGAGGAATGCGTCAGAGAATGCGCTCGCCGAACTTCTTCAGCGCCGCTGGCGAAATCGTCAGGCCGAGGCCCGGCGCCTCTTTCAGCGTGAGCATGCCGTTGGCGATTTTCGGCGGATCCTCGAATAACTCGGCCTGGAGCGGATCGCGCTCCGGGTCGGTAAACGACTCGACGATGCAGCCCGCGGGGCTCGCAGCGACAATGTGCGCGTGAATGAAGCAGTCGTGGTGCGGCGCGACCTCGACGTGATTGAGCTCGCACAGCGCAGCGAGCTTGCGGCCCTCGGTGAAGCCGCCCATCATCGTGCAATCGAACTGCAGGATCTGGATGGCCTGCTCGTCGATGAGCGCGCGGCAACCGTAGCTTGTGAGCTCGCTCTCGCCGGCTGAGAGCGGAATCTTCGTCCGCTGCGACAGCAGCTTCAGCTCGCGGCGGTCGTCCGCCCAGCGCACCGGCTCCTCCAGCCAGCGCGGGTGCAACGGCTCGAGCAGGCGCGCGCCCTCGATGGCGGTGGCGAGATCCCAGGCGCGGTTGACGTCGATCATCAGATCCTTGTCCGCGCCGATGACCTCGCGCACGAGCGCCATTCGCTCGATGTCCTCCGCGAGCGGCGCGCCGCCGACCTTGCCCTTGAATCCCTTGTGGCCCTGCGCCTTCAGCATCTGCATCTCGTCGCGCAGCTCGGCCATGTCCTTGCCGTCGCGGTAATACGCGCACGTCACGTAGCACGGCACTTCGCTGCGGTAGCCACCAAAGAGCCGGTAAAGCGGCAGGCCCGCGACCTTGCCGATGATGTCCCACACCGCGATGTCCACCGCGGAGGAAATGCGCACGATCGCCTCGCGCGACCAGCCTTTCTCGTGCGCGAGACGCTGGGACGTCAGCGCAAAGAGCGTCTCGTAGAGCCGTTCCGGCGCGAGCGGATCGGCGCCGACCACGAACTCGCCGATGCCGGTGCGGAACGCGTGGATCGCGGCCTCGATCGGCGTGTAGCTGGTGGCAAGCCCGATGCCCTCGACGCCCTCATCGGTTTTCAGCCGCACGAGGATCTCGTTCGCCTTCGGCACCTTGAAGTGGCTGACCCAGTGCGGCCGGCCTTCGTCCGGGGCGCGCAGGATGTGGACTTCCAGGTTCGAGATCTTCATGAAGTCTCGCGCGGAGCGGCTGCAGTCCCACCAGTTGGAAATCGTAGGCTAACACCAATTCCGCGCAAAATGCCGGGGGAGCGACTCCGGATTTGCGCACGTTCCCGAGGCGCGCTCGCTATAATTCCCGGTTCCTGCGCGCCGGTGCCGCGCACCCCTTCCGGCGGTAACCCGAACATGAGCTACTACCAGCATCACGTCTTCTTCTGCTGCAACCAGCGCGAGCCGGGCGAGGCCTGCTGTGCGGACCGCGGCGCGAAGGATGTGCGCGCCTATGCGAAAGACCGCGTCAAGGCGCTCAAGCTCAGCGGCCAGGGCAAGGTGCGCGTCAACACCGCCGGCTGCCTCGACCGTTGCGACGAAGGGCCCGTCATCGTGGTGTATCCGGAGGAGATCTGGTACACCTACGTCGACAAGGCCGACATCGACGAGATCATCGAGGAGCACCTGGTGCACGGGCGCGTCGTCGAGCGCCTGCGCATATGACGCGACCCGCGCAGGAGCACGTCTTCGTCGCGGGGCCGGCAGGAAGAATCGAGACGGTCGTCGAGCATCCGGCAGTGTTCCCGGCGGATGGCGTCTCCGAAGGAATACGCGGCATCGCGCTGGTCTGCCACCCGCATCCGCTGTTCGGCGGCACGCTCACCAACAAGGTCGTGGTAACCCTTGCGCGCGCGTTCGTCGAGCTCGGCTATGTCGCGATCCGGCCAAACTTCCGGGGTGTGGGAAAGTCGGAGGGGACACACGACCATGGCGAGGGCGAGACCGAAGACATGCTCGCGGTCATCGCCTATGCTAAAGGCCGCTTCGGCGAGGTACCGCTCGCGCTCGTCGGCTTCTCCTTCGGCAGCTACGTGCAGTCGCGCGTTGCACAGCGCGTGCCCCCGGAGCGAATGGTGCTGGTGGGCACCGCCGCGGGCGATCTCGGCGAGCGGCAGTACACCACCCCGAACGTGCCGGGCGATACGATCGTCATCCATGGCGAAGTCGACGAGACCGTGCCGCTCGCGCGCGTGCTCGACTGGGCGCGCCCGCAGGAACTTCCGGTGATCGTGATTCCCGGCGCCGATCATTTCTTCCACCGGCGGTTGCACATCCTGCGCAACATCGTGAAAGGGAACTGGCGCTGAACGATTCGCCCCCTGCGATCGAACGCGATCGCGCTGTCGGTGCGCGCGGGGAAGGCGCGGTCCTCAGCGTGCGCGGCCTGCGCAAGTCTTACGGGACGCAGGAAGTTCTTGCGGGCGTCGATTTCGCGCTCCGGCGCGGCGAGTGCTTTGGTCTACTCGGTCCGAATGGCGCCGGCAAGACCACTACGCTGCGCCTTGCGCTCGGTCTCATCGCCCCGGACGCGGGCGAGCTCGAAGTCCTGGGCGAGCCCGTGCCGGCACGCGGCCGCGAGACGCGCATGCGGATCGGCGTGGTCCCGCAAATGGACAACCTCGATCCCGATTTCACGGTGATCGAGAACCTGCTCGTGTACGGCCGCTACTTTGGCATTCGCGACGACGTGCTTCGCGCGCGCATTCCGGGACTCGTCGAGTTCGCCGGTCTCGCGGGTCGTACCGAATCGCCGATCGCCACGCTCTCGGGCGGAATGAAGCGCCGGCTCACGCTGGCGCGGGCGCTCATCAACGACCCGGACATGGTGTTCATGGACGAACCGACGACCGGGCTCGATCCGCAGGCGCGCCACCTCATCTGGGACCGACTGCGCCGCCTCACTGCGCAGGGCAAGACGATCCTCCTCACGACGCACTTCATGGAGGAGGCCGAGCGGCTGTGCAACCGGCTGGTCATCATGGACCGCGGCCGGATCATCGCGGAAGGCGCGCCACGCGAGCTCATACGCCGCCATATCGAGCGCCACGTGATCGAGGTGCACGGCGACGGAACCGAAGCCTGGACGGATCGCAAAGGTCGCGCACTCGCCACCCGCATCGAGCAGGCCGGCGACACCGTCTTCTGTTACGCAACGGACGACGCACCGCTACTCGCGAGCCTGGAGCACGAGCCTGAGCTTCGGTACCTGCATCGGCCAGCGAGCCTGGAGGATGTGTTTCTGAAACTGACGGGGCGGGAATTGCGTGACTGAAGTGCCCACTCGGACGGCTCCCGCATCGAAGCGTACGTTCGTCGCGCCGCGCCTGTCCTGGCGCTTCGTCGCCGTCTGGCGCCGCATGTTCCTTGTCTGGCAAAAGCTCGCGGTGCCTTCGATGCTCGGCAACCTGGCCGATCCGATGATCTACATGCTCGGCTTCGGCTACGGGCTCGGCAAGTTGCTGCCCGACGTGGCCGGCGTGCCCTACATCGTTTTTCTCGCGGCCGGGACGGTGTGCTTCTCGACCATGAACAGCGCGACGTTCGAGACGCTCTACTCCGCTTTCTCCCGGATGCAGGTGCAGCGCAGCTGGGACGCCATGCTGACTGCCCCGCTCGCGCTCGAGGATGTGGTGCTGGGCGAGTGCGCGTGGGCGGCGAGCAAGTCGTTCCTCTCAGGTGCGGCGATCCTGCTGGTCGCCGCGGCGCTGGGGTTGCTCAAGAGCTGGCACGCGCTCTGGGTGCTCCCGCTCATTCCGGTGATCGGGTTCGTCTTCAGCGCGCTCGGGCTCGTGGTGACGGCGGTTTCACCATCCTTCGACTTCTTCATGTACTACTTCACGCTGTTCATCACCCCGATGGCGATGCTCTCCGGGGTTTTCTTCCCGATCGATCAATTGCCGGCGGCGATCCAGGTGATCTCCCACATCCTGCCGCTCACGCACGCCACGTCACTCGCGCGGCCGCTCATTCTCGGCGAGATTCCCGCGGACATCGCGCTGCACCTGGCGGTGCTGATTGCCTACGGTGTCGTGGGCTTCTATATTGCGCTCATCCTGTTTCGCCGCCGGTTGCTCTCATAGCCATGCTCTGGATCAAATCACTGCACGTAATCTTTATGGTGACGTGGTTCGCCGGCCTTTTTTATCTCCCACGCCTCTTCGTCTACCACGCGCTCGCCGATCCGGCGGACCGCACGGGCATCGAGCGCTTCAAGGTGATGGAGCGCAAGCTCTACTTCGGCATCATGACGCCCGGCGCGGTGCTCACGATGGTCTTCGGCACCTGGCTCTGGCTGGGCTACGGCATCACCGGCGGCTGGCTGCACGCGAAGCTCGCGGTGGTAGCGGCGATGATCGTCTACCACTTGTGGTGCGGCAAGCTGGTGAAGGAGTTCAAGGGCGACCGGAACACGAAATCACACGTCTGGTTTCGCTGGTTCAACGAGGTGCCGGTGCTGTTCCTCGTCGCTGCGGTGATCCTGGTGGTCGTCAAGCCTATCTAGCTCGCGGGGGGCCGTAGCGACTTCCCGTCAGAGTTTTTCAGTGGCGTGCACCCGCATTGCCGGATACTCGGGACGGATATCGAATCGCAGCTCGCTATGGGCGATGCGCAACGCGCTTTCGACATCCTCGGGGCGCGCCGCTTGCGCGAATATGAATCCCAGATAGCTTGCCCCATCGGGAGGGGGCGCGACGATCTGGCCGACCTGCGCCGTGATGGTCACGCCGGTGACGGCCGGTACCGACTGCGCCGCGGACAGTCCCTCGAGCCCGTGATGGATGCCGCGTCGCGGAACCGGGATCATCATCACTCCGGAGGCACCGCCCGCTCCGTGGATGGGGCGCGGGTCGCCAATCGCCTGGCGCAGGATGAGCTCCTCCAGCGTCATCCCCAGCGAGTGCGTGAGCATCCGCCCGCACAATCCGCCGATCGAGCGCGGCGCGACCTCCAGAATCCAGATCCCCCGTTCGTTGATTCGCACTTCGGCGTGGACCGATCCAGCCGCCAGACCCGCAGCGCGGCACGCACGCGCAATCTCCTGATGGATGCGGCCCTGAAGCACGTCCGACAATCGCGAGGGCGTGACGTAGACGGTCTCCTCGAAATACGGCCCGTCCAGAGGATCGGGCTTGTCGAACAGGGCGAGGACGTTCAGGCCCCCGCGTTCCAGCGCGCCTTCCAGGGCGTACTCGCGGCCCGGAATGAAATCCTCGATGACGAGACCCAGATCCCGGGCGTCGCGGTCGGCCCGTGACTGGATGGCCCGCACCCAGTTGACGGCCCGCACCAGCGCGTCGGGATCATCGGCACGGATCACGCCGCGGCTGGCCGACAACCGCCGCGCCTTCACCACCACGGGAAACTTCAATGCGTGTAGCAGCGTGC
>JAABRB010000286.1 GCA_011391185.1 Betaproteobacteria bacterium | reverse complement strand
TGAGCCTCGCATCGATCGTCGCGAGCGTCAGCCTGCTGGTCGCGATGGCGATCATGGTCGGATCGTTCCGCGTATCCCTGGATGCATGGCTCGACCGGGTTCTCCCTGCTGATCTGTACGTCCGCGTCGGTGCGTTGAGCGATACCGGCTATCTGTCCCCCGAAGCGCAGCGTGCGCTGGCGGCGTTGCCCGGGGTGACCCGCGTCGACTTCGTCCGACGCGAGGACATTCTGCTGGAACCTGCGCGGCCGCGCATTGCGCTTCTCGCGCGTGCGCTCGACCAAAGAGATCCGACCCGCGGGCTGCCGCTCGTTGGGAAACCGCTCGCGTCGGCACCCGGCGATCCGCCGGCGCTCTGGGCGAGCGAGATCGCTGCCGATCTCTACGGATTCACGCCGGGTCGCGTGGTGGAGATCCCGCTTGCGGGTCGCAGCGTCCGGTTTCGCGTTGCCGGGATCTGGCGCGACTATGTCCGCCAGCAGGGTGCCCTGGTCCTGGACCGCGATCACTACATTGCCCTGACGGGTGACCGCAAGGCGAACGACGGCGGTCTCTTTCTCGCGCCGGGCGCGTCGCGCGAGTCCGTGGCACGACTCGTTGCGGAGCGCGTTCCCGGCGGCGACCGGCTCGAAATCGCGCTGCCCGGTGAAATTCGGAGCCGGTCGCTACGGGCGTTCGACCGCACGTTTGCGGTCACCTACGCGCTCGAAGCCGTGGCGCTCGTGATCGGCCTGATGGGCCTGTCGGCAAGCTTCGGGAGCCTGGTGCTCACGCGTCGGCGCGAGTTCGGGATGCTGCGCCACCTCGGGGTCACGCGCCGGCAGATCGGGGTGATGCTCGCGACGGAAGGTGCGGTCGTGAGCGCGCTCGGCCTGGCGGTTGGATCCGGGGTCGGCTCGGTCATCAGCCTGATCCTCATCCACGTCGTGAACCGCCAGTCCTTCCACTGGGGCATGGATCTGCACGTGCCGTGGTTGCCGCTCGCGGTCTTCACGGGCGCGATGCTCGTGCTGGCGAGCCTCACCGCGGTGGCGAGCGGACGTCAGGCGATGAGCGGCGATGTGGTGCGCGCGGTGAAGGAGGACTGGTAGCGGGCAGAATGCGTGCCTCCCACCTCACCCCCAACCCCTCTCCTCTGGCAGGAGAGGGGAGCGTCGTGCGCGGCTCCGCCGCGAGGGTCACCAGGGCGCTTCAGACGCCAAGGTAGCGGTGCTGCAGGCTTTCGTTTTGAGCAAGCTCGGCCGACGTCCCGTTCCACACGACCCGGCCTTTCTCGAGTATGAAGTTCGAGTCCGCGACCCGGGTGAGCGCCTTGATGTCCTTGTCGATGACGAGGATCGCGAGGCCGGCAGTCTTCAGCTCCGATATGGATTGGTAGATTTCCTGGCGGATCTTGGGCGCAAGGCCTTCGGTCGCCTCGTCCAGAATGAGCAATCGGGGATTCGTCATCAGCGCGCGTCCGATCGCGAGCATCTGTTGCTCGCCGCCGGAGAGCTGATTCCCGTAGTTGCGCCGGCGTTCGGCGAGCTGGGGGAAGAATCCGAAGACGCGATCCAGCGTCCACGGATTGGCGCGTCCGGTGCGGTTCGCGGCGGTCGCAACGAGGTTCTCGAGCACGGTGAGGTTCGGGAACACCTGCCGACCTTCCGGCACAAGCCCGAGGCCTCTTTGGGCGACCCGGTAGGAGGGCAGACCACCGAGCGGCGTGCCGTCGAAGGTGATCGAGCCGGACTTCGCCTTCACGATCCCCATGATCGACCGGACGGTCGTGGTCTTGCCCATGCCGTTGCGACCGAGGAGCGTCACGACTTCACCCTCGTTCACGCGGAACGAAACGCCGAAGAGCACCTGGCTCACGCCGTACGCGGTCTCGAGATCTTCGACGACCAGCATCAGACCTCCGCGTCCTCGCCAAGATACGCGCGGCGGACGTCCGGATTCACCCGGATCTCCTCGGGCGTACCCGAGGCGATGATCTGTCCGTAGACGAGCACCGAAATGCGGTCCGCGAGCGTGAAAACGGCATCCATGTCGTGCTCCACCAGGATGATCGTCTGCCGCCCCTTGAGCGTGGCAAGGAACTCGACCATGCGCAGCGACTCGTCGGCCCCCATCCCGGCGACCGGCTCGTCGAGCAGCAGGAGGCGCGGGCGCGTCGCGAGCACCATGGCGATCTCGAGCTGTCGCTGCTCGCCGTGCGCGAGATTGGCGGCCAGCACATCGGCGCGCTCACCGAGACCCAGGTCGTTCATGATCGCCCGCGCCGGATCGCGCAGCGCGGCCTCCTCGCTTGCCGGACGCCAGAAGCGGAAGCTGTGGCCGGCGTGGGCCTGGACCGCGAGCGCCACATTCTCGAGCGCCGTGAATTCGCGGTAGATGCTGGTGATCTGGAAGGAGCGTGCGAGCCCTTTGCGCGCACGCGCAGCGGCACTCAACCCGGTGACGTCCTCGCCGTCAAAACGAATGTCGCCGGCGTCCGGGCGGATGTTCCCGGCAAGCTGTCCGATGAGCGTGGTCTTGCCGGCGCCGTTCGGGCCGATGATGGCGTGCGTCTCCCCGGTCCGGATGTCGAGATCGACGTTGTCGGTCGCGCGCAAGGCGCCGAACGTCTTCACCAGGCCGCGTACGTCGAGCAGAACCTCAGCCATCGCGCCTGTCTCCGGGAAGGAGCCCCACGAGCCCGCGCTTTGCAAACAGCACCACCAGCACGAGAAAAATTCCCAGGTATAGCTGCCAGCGCGTGGTCCAGGCCGAGAGGAGGTCCTCGAGAAGCAGCAACGCAACCGTGCCGAAGAGCGGTCCGGCCGCCGTGCCGATCCCGCCGAGGATCACCATGAACATGAGCTCGCCCGAGCGGGTCCAGTGCATGAAGTCGGGGGTGAGATAGGCGGTGTTGTTCACCAGAAGCGCGCCCGCGACGCCGCACATAGCGCCTGCGATCACGAAAGCCGCGAGCTTGTACGGATACGGCGAGAAGCCGATCGCCCGGGTGCGCACCTCGTTCGATTTCGCGGCCCGAATGACCATCCCGAACCGGGAGTTCACGATCCGGTGGACGATGTACATGAAGAGGCCCAGGATGGCGAGCACCACGTAGTAGAAGGTGGTGCCGTCGCTGAGATCGAGCCAATCGCCGAACTGGCTGCGCGTGGCGAGGCTCATGCCGTCATCCCCGCCGTACTCCTCGATGGAGATGCCGAGGAAGTAGAGCATCTGGGTGAAGGCGAGGGTGATCATGATGAAATAGATGCCGCTCGTCCGGATCGATACCGCGCCGATGGCGAGCGCCACGAGCGCCGAGGCGCCGATCGCAACACCCCACTGCAGGAAGCCGTTGTCGATGCCGTAGTAGGCGAGGATGCCGACCGCATAGCTGCCGATACCCAGGTAGGCGGCATGCCCGAACGAGACCATGCCGCCGTAGCCCAAGATGAGATTGAGGCTGACCGCCGCGATCGCGAAGATCATGAAGCGGCGGAGGAGATCGATGTAGAACGGCTCGTCCAACGCGACCGCGACCGGCGGCAGCGCGGCGAGCAGCACGATGCTGAGAACCAGCGCGATGGTGCGGATGCGCTTGAGCATCGGCTATCCGCGCGACGGGAAGAGGCCTTCGGGCCGCACGGCGAGGACCGCGGCCATCAGCACGTAGATCAGCATAGACGCGAGCGCCGGGCCGGCCGTCTCGGCCGCCTCGAGCGAAATGACCGTCGCCAGCGTCGGCTTGAGAAACGCTCTGCCGAGTGTGTCGACCATGCCTACCAGGATCGCGCCGAAGAGGGCGCCCCGGATCGAGCCGATCCCTCCGATCACGATCACGACGAAAACCTGGATCAGGATGAGCTCGCCCATCCCCGGCTGGGCCACGTAGATCGGCGCCGCGAGCAGGCCGGCGAGGCCGGCGAGCGCGGCGCCGAACCCGAAAACGATCGTGTAGAGGAGCCGGATATTGGTGCCCAGCGCGGCGACCATCGTGCGGTTCGACGCGCCCGCCCGGATCAGCATGCCGAGTCGTGTCTGCGTGACGACGTACCACAGCAGCCCGGCCGCCGCGAAGCCGATGAAGATGATCAGCAGCCGATAGACCGAGTACCGCATTCCCGCCAGCAGCTCGACGTGGCCCTGGAGATACTCCGGCAGGCTCGTGTAGAGCGCCGCCCGCCCCCAGATGAGCGCGATCAGCTCGTTGAAGAAGAGGATCAGGCCGAACGTCAAGAGCACCTGATCGAGGTGATCACGCGCGTAGAGCGTGCGCAGGGCCACGACCTCCACGACCATGCCCACGATCAGCGTGCCGGCGAGCGCGAGCACGACCGACAGCGGGTAAGACCCGGTCCACTGGTACGCGGCGGTTGCCAGGTACGCCCCGACCATGTACAGCGAGCCGTGGGCCAGGTTGACGACGTTCATGATGCCGAGCACGAGCGTCAGCCCGGCGGCCATCAGGAAGAGCATGACCCCGAACTGCAATCCGTTCAGGATCTGTTCAAGGACGATGAGAAAGGTCATGTAACGAAACCAAAGGGCGCCCCGGAAAGCGGTCCGGGCCGACGTGGCTGGTCCGTGTGGATCTCATCTGTTCGCCGGCACTCATCCGAAACGGCGTGTGGCAAGAAAAAGGGCGCGGCTATGCCACGCCCTTCTCCGGCGTTCCGGGCGGAGCGCCGTCACTTCATCTTGCATTCCTTGTAGTAGTTGTCCTTGTGGTTCTCGAGGATCACCTTCTGGATCTGCATCTCGACTTCACCGGCCGGATTGCGCACCGCCTCGAGCAGGTAATAGTTCTGGATCGGGAAATGATTCGTGTTGTACGTGTACTTGCCGCGCGTCGAGGCGTAATCGGCTTTCTCCATCGCCTTGATCATGCCCGAC
>JAABRB010000285.1 GCA_011391185.1 Betaproteobacteria bacterium | reverse complement strand
GGACCTGACGGACGCGGCGTGAGCGCGCCGTTACGCATCCTTACCCGCCGGTCGCGCCCAGTTTCGCGGCAGTTTCGCGCAGCTTGAACTTCTGGATTTTTCCCGAAGGCGTGCGCGGCATCGCCTCCACCAGCTCGATCCGCTCGGGCCAGTAGCTCTTGGCCATTCCTTCTTTCGCCAGGAAAGCGGTGACCTCTTCGAGCGTCGGCCGCTCACCCGGACGCGGAACCACGAACGCACAAGCGCGCTCTCCAAGCCGCGCGTCCGGCATCGCGACCACCGCGACGTCCTGTAACTTCGGGTGGCAATAGAGCAGATTCTCGATCTCGATCACCGGGATGTTCTCGCCGCCACGGATGATGACGTCCTTGGTTCGGCCCGTGATGCGCACGTAACCGTCCCGGTCGATACGCGCGAGGTCGCCGGTGTCCAGCCATCCTTCGGCGTCCCACGCGTTGAGCTCCGGCTTCTTGAGGTAACCGACGAAGGTGAACGTTCCGCGCGCCTGCAACCGGCCCACCGCACCGGCGGCTGCGAGCCGGCCCTTCGCGTCCACCACCCGCACCTCCATCCCGCCAATCGCCCGACCGTCGGTGCCGAAGATCTTCTCGGGCGGATCGCCCGGCCGGGCGATGGTGACCGCGCCGTTCTCGGTCATGCCCCAGCAGGAGAGCACCTCGAAGCCCAGCCGCTCGGTCGCCTTCTGAACGATCACGCCGGGGATTGGTGCACCCGCGCAGACGAACGTGCGCAGGGTCTTCATGCTCTCGCGGGTGACCTTCTCGTTGCTCGCCAGATCGGAGAGAAACGGCGTCGAGGCCATGGTGAATGTCGCGCGCTCGACCTGAATGACGCGCGCCGCTTCGGGCGCCGACCAGATGTCAAGTAGCGCGAGCTTCGCTTTGAGTAGAATCGGGATCATCATGCCGTAGACAAAACCGGTCTGGTGCGCGAGCGGCGACCCCATGAATACCACGTCGCTCGGCCCCAAGCGCACCCAGTCGATGTACTGCAGCGCCATTGCGAGCAGCGTGTTCGCGGCGTGCATGACGGCCTTGGGCTCGCCGCTCGTTCCGGAGGTGTAGAGCAGTTGTGTGAGATCGTTCGGCGCCGGACGCCGCGCCCGGAACAGGGCCGCGGCGTCGGTCTCCCTCTCCCAGGCACGCTCGAGGAAATGGCGCTCGAAGGATTGTTCGCCCGCGCCGCCGACCACGAAGGTATGGTCGACGCTCGCGAGCTCGGGCCGGATTTCCGCGAGCATTGCCGCGTGGTCGAAATCCCGAAAGCGCGCGGGCACGATCACCACTCGCGAGCCAGCGAAGTTCGTCATGTAGCGCAACTCCCGCTGCCGAAAGATCGGCATCAGGGGATTCGCGACTGCGCCGATCCGCACGCACGCCAGGCAAAGCGCCGGGAACTGCCACCAGTTCGGCAGCTGGAACGACACGACTTCGCCGGGCTGAACGCCGAGCGCCGCGAGTCCGAGCGCGATTCGCTCCACCCGATGCGCGAGCTCCGCGTAGGTGAGCGTGGTCCGCTCGCCGGTGGCGCTGTTCGAGCCGGTGATTGCCGTCTGATCCGGCGTCGCCTTGACCGCCTCGTCCAAGTAATCGGTCAGGATCCGGTTCGGCCACAGGCCGCGCGCGTGCTCGGCGCGCAGGCGCGCCTCGGAAAGGCTGATCTCGAACGGCATCGTCCCCCCTCTGCGCCAGCCGAGTGCGCAGGCGCGCATTCCCCGATTGTATCGCCGCGCGCAGCAACGAAACGCCCGCGCTCCGCCGCACGTGCAACTATTTGGAGTCGGCCAGTTGCGGAACAGCGTTGCAGCGGGTGACTGCGCGACCCCGCTACCGCGCCGAGGGGGGATATACAAGGGGGGGTCTCACCCCTGTTCGTTAAACCTTTGGGGGCATCCCATGGCACGCTGCGAAGCAGCGGGCGAAATGGGGTGGCGGATGGGACTCGAACCCACAACAACCGGAATCACAATCCGGGACTCTACCTTTGAGCTACCGCCACCATCGTGCTGGGAAAGTCGTCTGGCGTGCCCGGAGGGACTCGAACCCCCAACCGTCAGCTTAGAAGGCTGATGCTCTATCCGGTTGAGCTACGGGCACATCCGTGCGCGTTCGCAACCCACCGCACCACGCAGGCTGCGTCGAACTGGTCGGGGTGAGAGGATTCGAACCTCCGACATCCTGGTCCCAAACCAGACGCGCTACCAGGCTGCGCCACACCCCGCGGGCGACGTAGTTTACGCGGCACCCACGATGTGGTCAAACTCGCTGAACTTAGGGCACTTTTTTGCTTGCCGCGCCCTCGCAATTCTGGTATCAAACCGCCTTCCCACCGGCGGAACGCAGCGCAACATGACACAAGAGACTCTCCGAAAAGCTGTCACACCGTACGTGCCCAGGAAGGGCGAGGAGTACATGAGCGCTCGGCAGCGGGCGTTTTTCCGCGGAATGCTTGAGGAGGTCAGGGAAGAGCTTTCGGCGGACATCGAACGGACCGTCCACACGATGCAGGACGAGGCGACGATCTTCGCCGATCCGAACGACCGGGCAACCCAGGAATCGGACATGACTCTCGAGCTGCGCAATCGCGACCGCGAACGCAAGCTCATCAAGAAGATCAACGAGACGATCGCCAAGATCGATCTGGAAGACTACGGCTACTGCGACAGCTGCGGCGCCGAGATCGGTCTGGGCCGCCTCACCGCGCGGCCGACGGCGTCGCTCTGCATCGACTGCAAGACGCTCGACGAGATCCGCGAGCGCCAGTCCGCAAAGTGACCGGCGCGACCGCGCCGGTCATCCCCGCGCAGCGGGGATCCAGAAGTTTTTGCACGCACCCGAGATGGATTCCCGCAACGAAAAAGGGGCGCCTGGCGCCCCTTTTTCCCTGCAGCATTGCCCGCCTACTGCGTGGTTGCTGTTGCCTCGGCTTCGGTGATGGCCTTCATCGAGAGCCGCAGTCGGCCTTTCTCGTCGGCCTCGAGGACTTTCACTTTGACCGCCTGGCCTTCCTTCAGGAAGTCCGAGACGCTATTGACGCGCTGCTGGCTGATCTGCGAAATATGCAGGAGTCCATCCTTGCCCGGCAGGACCTGCACGATCGCGCCGAAGTCCAGCAGCTTGAGCACGGTGCCGTCGTAGATGCGGCCGACCTCGACCTCCTGGGTGATCTCCTCGATCTTGCGCTTGGCCGCCTCGCCTCCCTCGGCGCTGATACATGCGATGCTGATCACGCCGTCGTCGCCGATCTCGATCGTCGTGCCCGTCTCCTCCTGCAGCGCGCGAATGACAACGCCGCCCTTGCCGATGACGTCGCGAATCTTCTCGGGATTGATCTTGATTTTGATGATGCGCGGTGCGTAGCTTGAAATTTCGGTGCGGGAGGTCTCGAGCGCCTCGCGCATCTGGCGGAGGATCTGCATGCGCGCCTCGCCCGCCTGGGCCAGCGCCACCTGCATGATCTCCTTCGTGATGCCTTCGATCTTGATGTCCATCTGCAGCGCGGTCACGCCCTGCTCCGTTCCGGCGACCTTGAAGTCCATGTCACCCAGGTGGTCCTCGTCGCCGAGGATGTCGGTGAGCACCGCGAAACGGTTGCCATCCTTGATCAGACCCATGGCGATCCCGGCAACGTGCGCCTTGAGCGGGACGCCCGCGTCCATCAGCGCGAGACTGCCGCCACAGACGGAGGCCATCGAGCTCGAACCGTTCGATTCGGTGACTTCGGAGACCACGCGAATCGAATAGGCAAACTCCTCGGCGGATGGCAGCACCGCCATGAGCGCGCGCTTGGCAAGCCGTCCGTGACCGACCTCCCGACGCTTGGGTGTGCCCATGCGCCCGGTTTCCCCCGTGGCGTAGGGGGGCATGTTGTACTGGAGCATGAAGCGATCGCGATACTCGCCCGCGATGGCGTCGATGATCTGCGCGTCGCGGCCGGTGCCGAGCGTCGTCGTCACGAGCGCCTGCGTCTCGCCGCGCGTGAAGAGCGCGGATCCGTGTGCGCGTGGCAGAACACCGGCGCGAATCGAAATGGGTCGCACAGTGCGGGTGTCACGCCCGTCGATGCGCGGCTCCCCGTCCAGAATCTGCGACCGGACGATCTTGGCCTCGAGATCGAAGAGGATATCCTTGACCGCGTTCGGGTCCGGAGGCGTCTCGCCCTGCCCCACGGCCTCCAGAACCCGCCCCTGGATCTCGGCGAGCTTCTGCGAACGGGCCTGCTTCTGCTTCAGCGCAAATGCATCGCGCAAATCGCGTTCGGCAAGGGCGGTCACCTTCGCCAGGAGCGTCTCGTCCTTGGCCGGTGCCTGCCACGCCCACGCCGGCTTGGCGGCCGCGTCGGCAAGCTCGTGAATCGCCTGGATCGCCGCCTGCATCTGCTGATGACCGAATACCACCGCGCCGAGCATGATCTCTTCAGAAAGCTCGAGCGCTTCGGACTCGACCATGAGCACGGCGTGTTCGGTGCCGGCCACCACGAGATTCAGCTTTCCGTCGCTCTGCTGGGTTGCGGACGGATTCAGGACGTATCGGCCGTCGAGGTAACCGACCCGCGCGGCGCCGATGGGGCCGCTGAACGGGATGCCGGAGAGCATCAACGCGGCAGATACGCCGATCAGCGCCGGGATGTCGGAATCCACTTCAGGATTGAGCGAGAGCACGGTCGCGACGACCTGCACTTCGTGATAGAAACCATCGGGAAAGAGCGGTCGAATCGGGCGATCAATCAGGCGCGAGGTCAGGATTTCCTTCTCGGAGGGTCGACCTTCGCGCTTGAAGAATCCGCCCGGGATTCTCCCGGCTGCATAGAACTTCTCGGCATAATCCACTGTCAGCGGTAGGAAGTCGGCACCTG
>JAABRB010000284.1 GCA_011391185.1 Betaproteobacteria bacterium | reverse complement strand
GAGATGCTGCGCATGGCGAAGGTCGGCCCTAACGACTATCTCATCGATCTCGGCTCGGGGGACGGGCGCATCATCATCACGGCGGCGAAAAAACTCGGCGCGCGCGGCTTTGGCGTCGATCTCGATACCTATTTGTTGAAGATCGCCAATGCCGCGGCGCAGAAGGAGGGCGTTGCCGACCGGGCGCGCTTTATCGAGCAGAATCTGTTCGAGACCGATTTGAGCCAGGCCACCGTGGTGACGAGCTATCTGCTGCCGGAGATGAACGCGAAGCTGCGGCCCAAGCTGCTCTCCCTCAAGCCTGGCACGCGCGTGGTGGCGCACGACTACTCCATGGGCGAATGGGATGCGGACGAGGAGAAGACCTTGCTGGTGCCCGAGAAGACCGTCGGCGATCCGGGCAAGAGCTACATTTATTTCTACATCGTTCCGGCGCGCGTGGCCGGCCGCTGGGAATCGGAGCTTGCAGTCGGCGGCAAGCCGGTGCCATACCATTTCAACTTCGAGCAGAACTACCAGCTGGTGCATGGGGCTGCGCGCGTCGGCGAACGGGACTTGCGACTGCCGCAATTCCGCATGGCGGGCGAGCAACTCTCTTTCAATCTCATCGTGCCGGCGGCCGGCAATTCCGTCACTCACCGCTTCGTTGGCCGGGTCAAGGATGGCGCCATCGAAGGCACGGTCACTATCGGCGAGGGCGCAGGCCGGCGCGTGGTTCCGTGGAAGGCGAAGCAGACCCAGCGCGGCGAAGCCCAGATGAGCGCGGTCGGTGCGTTCGTCGTCGCGGGCGGGATTCAGTGAGCGCAGCGGGCCAGCCGCAGCAGCCGGGCGCGGGAGGGCAGCCGCGCCCGACGCTCACCGTGTTCGACGCGGTGGCGATGATCGTCGGCATCGTCATCGGTGTCGGTATTTTCAAGGCGCCGGCGATCGTGGCCGGCAACGTTTCGAGCGAAACCGCCTTCATCGCCTTGTGGGTCATCGGAGGCCTGATCTCCCTGGTCGGCGCGCTGTGCTATGCCGAGCTCGGCAGCTCCCACCCCAACGCCGGCGGCGAGTACTATTTTCTCAGAAAAGCCTACGGTGACTGGCTCGGCTTTCTCTTTGCCTGGGCGCGCATGACGGTGATCCAGACCGGCGCGATCGCCGCGATCGCGTTCGTGTTTGGCGATTACGCTTCCACGCTGCTGCCGCTGGGGAACAAGAGCGCCGCGATCTACGCCGGCCTGGCGGTGATCGCGATCACGGCACTGAATATTGCAGGCACCAGCCAGAGCAAATGGGTGCAGAACGTGCTGACGACCGGGCTCGTCCTCGTGGTGCTCACCCTCGTGGTGAGCGGGCTCACAGCCACTCCGGCGGCCATCCCCGTCCCCGCGCCGACGCCCGGCGAGGGCAAGGCGTGGTTCTCGGGACTGGCACTGATCTTCGTGCTGCTGACTTATGGCGGCTGGAACGAGGCCGCCTACCTGACCGCAGAGATGCGCGACACGCGCCGCAATATCGTGCGCGCGCTCGTGATCGGCATCGTGGTAATCACGGCGCTCTACCTGCTGCTCAATTTCGCCTATCTCAGGGCGCTCGGCCTTGCCGGCATGCAGTCGTCCAAGGCCGTGGCGTCCGACCTGATGCGGGTGACCTGGGGCGAGGGCGGCGCGTGGCTGCTGGGGCTGGTGGTGGTGTCGGCCGCGCTCTCGACGCTCAACGCGACGATTTTCACCGGCGCACGTACCAATTACGCGCTGGGCCGTGACTACATCATTTTCCGCGGACTCGGGCGCTGGAACGAGAAGTCCTCCGCGCCGGTCAACGCGCTGCTCGTGCAGGGGGCGATATCGCTTGCGCTGGTGGGGCTGGCCTCGCTGACACCAGACGGTTTCCAGACCATGGTGGCCTATACCGCGCCAGCGTTCTGGCTGTTTTTTCTGCTGACCGGTATTTCGCTGTTTCTGCTGCGGCGGCAGACGCCGGTCAACGCCGAACCGTTCCGGGTGCCGTTTTACCCGGTGACGCCGGCGTTGTTCTGCGCCGCCTGCGCCTGGATGCTGTACTCGAGCTTCAATTACGCGATGAGCCTCGACCCCGGCTCGATCGGCGCGATGGTGGGTATCGCGATGCTTGCCTCCGGCGTGCCGGTCCTGATGTGGGCTAAGCGCGCCGCTGCGGACTCCGCCGCGCGGGACTGACCGCCTCGGTCCGATCGGGGCGCGACCCCCGGGTATGGAAAGGAAATCAGCATGCAACTTGCGAAACGGATGACCGGCAGGCTGGCGGTGGCGCTTCTCCTGGCTGCGCCGCTCGTGAGCGCGCAGGAGGGCGAAGGCGACGTCATCTACGTGCCCACGCCACAGCACGTGGTGGAAGAGATGCTGGAAATGGCGAAGGTCGGCCCCTCCGACACCATTATTGACCTGGGATCGGGCGACGGCCGTGTCGTCATCACCGCGGCGAAGCAGCGCGGGGCACGCGGCTTCGGTGTCGACCTCGACCGTTACCTGCTGAAACTCGCGAACGACAACGCGCGCAAGGAAGGCGTCGCGGACCGCGCGCGCTTTGTCGAGCAGAACCTGTTCGAGACCGACCTGACGTCAGCGACCGTGATCTCGAGCTACCTGCTGCCGGAGATGAACCTCAAGCTCCGGCCGAAGTTCCTTGCGCTCAAGCCCGGCACGCGCATCGTCGCCCACGATTACGATCTGGACAACTGGTTCCCGGACGCCCAGAAGGTCATGGACGCGCCCGGAAAAACCGTCGGCGACCCGGGCAAGAGCCATATTTTCCTGTATATCGTGCCGGCGTTGATGGCAGGCGATTGGCACTCGAAGATTCAGCACGGCCGCAATGCCGTCCCCTACGAGTTTTCGTTCGACCAGGAGTTCCAGTTCGTGGAAGGGATGGTGCGCGTGGGCAAGCGCGAGGGAAAGATCCCGGAGTTCAGGCTGACGGGGGGACGACTCGAATTCACCACCCGGCTTATCGTGCAGGGACAGGTCGTCGACCACCGTTTCGCCGGGCAGGTGAAGGGTGACGTGATCGAAGGGGCCATGACGATTGGCAAGGGTGCAGCGCAGCGCAAGCAGCCCTGGACCGCCCGGCTCGTTAAGGCCCGGGCAGTGAGCTACGGCGAGGACCGTGCTCCACGGCAGTACCGGCACCTGAAGCAGTGAAGACTAGAACCTATATATGAAATAGGTTCTAGATTGAGATGAATCGCATCTCGTCAGGATGGAGACCGATGTTGACGACGCTGCCCGGCGGGAACGGCGCATTGCCGGCATGGTGCGGCTGATCGGCGATGATGTCCGTATCGCCCACGCGGATGCGGTAGCGCACGAATTCTCCCAGGAATTCATAGCCGGATACCGTGCCCTGGAGCCAGACGTGATCGGGGTCGCGCGCGGAGTCGGCGGCCCGCAGCGTCAGCGCATGCGGCCGGAACCCGATATCAACGTCTCCTGCGCTCGGCACGTGCGGCAGCCTGGGCAGCTTGATGACACCAAGCGTGGGGGAAACCAGGCTCACTGCGTCATGCGAGGCTTCGCGAATGGAGCCCGGCAGAAGATTGATGGTGCCGACGAAATTGGCGACGAAACGGTTGACCGGGTTGTCGAACAAATCCATGGGCGAGCCGATCTGCTGAATGACGCCCTGGTCCATGACCGCGATGCGGTCAGCCGTGGTCATGGCTTCTTCCTGGTCGTGGGTGACGAAAATAGTGGTGATGGCCAGCTTGCGCTGCAGCGTGCGCAATTCGTCGCGCATATGGACGCGCAGCTTGGCGTCCAGGTTGGACAGCGGCTCGTCCAGCAGCAGCACCTTGGGCTCGACCGCGATGGTGCGGGCGAGCGCCACGCGCTGCTGCTGCCCGCCGGATAACTGGCTGGGCCGGCGTTTCGCATGGTCCGCCAGGCCAATCAGTTCCAGCGCTGCGGCGACCTTTTGCCTGATCTCCGGTTTCGGCAGCCTGCGTTCCTCGAGCCCGAACGCGACGTTCTCCCATACCGTCATATGCGGCCACAACGCGTAATTCTGGAACACCATGCCGACGTTCCTCTGCCACGGCGGCACCCGGGATATATCCTCGTCGCCGATCAGCAACTGGCCTGATTGGGCCTGATTGAAGCCGGCGATGATCCTGAGCAGGGTGGATTTTCCGGAGCCCGACGGGCCCAGCAGCGCGAAGAATTCGCCCGGCTCGATGACGAGATTGATATCGCGCAGGACCTGCGTTTTACCATAGCTCATCGCGATGTTTCTGGCTTCGACTCGGACCTTGTTTTGCATGGAATACCCTTGCGAATGCCTGGAGCGGGCCTAGATCTGCTGGTCGAGCGCCGCGGCGCGCGAGCGCAGGAAGCGGTGCGACAGGTAAGTGCCCAGCGCCACGATCAGAACAGCCAGCACACCTAACGCCGCGCCCGGCCCGCGCCCCGCGGCTGACTGCATGTAGAGGTAGATGCCGTACGACATGGGCGCGTTGGTTTGCGAGGTGGTGAGCATGATGGTGGCCGAGAGTTCCACCGCGGCGGTCATGAAGCTGGTGATGAAGCCGGCCAGTATGCCGCCCGCCATCAGCGGCACGACTATACGTTTTATGGTGCGGCGCTTGCCGGCGCCGAGGTTCTCGGCGGCTTCTTCCAGCGACACGTGCATCTGCTGCAGCGCCGCCATGCACGAACGCAGCGCGTAGGGCAGCCGCCGGATGGTGTAGGCAAGTATCAGCAGGACCCACGACGAGGTCAGCAGCTCGTCGGTAAACGGCATTTCCACGCCCCGGAAGGTGCGCAGGTAGCCGATCGCCAGCACCACGCCCGGGATGGCCAGCGCGGCGCTTGCCATGAAGTCGAGCGATTGCCTGAGCGGCAGCCGGCTGCGCAGGATGAGG
>JAABRB010000283.1 GCA_011391185.1 Betaproteobacteria bacterium | reverse complement strand
GAATCGCCTCGTCGGCCGCGGACAGCGCAAACGTGTGCGACCGGTTCGCGAACTTCAGGAGCTTTCGATCGTCGATGACCGCGCGCGGATCGAATTCCTTCACCTCCGCAGCGATGCGCGTCGAGAACCCGCTCGCGTCGAACAGTGTCACGGGCGCGACGCCGCTGGTGCCCGCGAGCAAAGCCTTCCAGGATGTCGCAACGTCGTTTCCGACCGGCGTGACGAGCCCCAGGCCGGTGATCGCCACACGGCGACGCATGATGCTCACGAACACCTCCGGGCGACGATCTCCACCCGTGCCGTTGCGACGGCCTTTCCGTTCGTGCGCGCCGAGAGCCGGGCCGTGTAAGTGTCGGCCTCTCCCGCTACCCGCTCCGCACCGATTTCCAGCACCTGACCGGGAGCGATGAACGAGCGGATCTTCACGTCCAGAATTCGCGCCGCGGCGAGCTCGGTGCCCTCGGGCGGCGCCATGGCCTCGCGGGCCAGGCCGACCGCGAGACGGATCTGGCTGTCGAGCAGCAGCGTCGCGGGAAACACGGGACGTCGCGGAAAATGGTCCTGGAAGAAAGCGGCCGATTCCGGCACGCGCAGGATCGCCTTGGCACACTCGCCCGGGGAAGACTCGGTGGACTCCAGGTCGAATGCCGGCAGACCCGCGAAACGGTCGCGCGGCGCGCCCGCTCCACAAAGCAGCTCGTAGTCGCGACGCAACGCATCCGGTGCGTCGAATTCCTCGATCGGCAGCATCGGGCCGAGACACTCCTCGAGCACGATCACTGTTTCGCCGCCCACCGCCGCGCGACCGGCATAGGCCACGTCATCGTCGGTGCAGTTCTCGAGATCGGCCTCGAGATCGAGCGAGTCCCCCGGCCGGACGGGGCGGAGAAACCGCGTCGCGCGCGCGAGCCCCGCCACGGGACGCCGCCGAAATCCGAGATGCGCCATGCTCGCCCAGGCCGCAAGCTGGCCGACCGCCTCGGCGACGAGCGACGGCGGAAACTCCCGCACCCGGGCGGGAACGTGAAACGTTCCGCGCACGCGTGCACCCGGCACGATGTCGGTGATGCGATCGACAAAGGAGAAAGCGCTGAAGCGCTCGCCCATCGGCGGTCCGGAGCCTCGAATGTGCGCCGGGCTAGCCGGCGTCCTTCTGCGAACGGACCACCAGCTTGCAGAACGTCTCGGCGGTGAACAGGCGCGGCACATCGGCCACCTTGAGCGGCGACTTGATGCGGTCGGCGGGAATTTCGGAAAGAAACGTGCGCACGCGCGCAATGCCGGCGTCGGTCACCATCCCCTTCTGCTCGAACTCCGCCTCGGGCAGGTCGCCGCGCGCATCCTCCACGATCTTGCCGCGGGGGATCTTCACCTTGAAAGCCCGTTCCAGGCGGAACACGAGGTCGAGAAAATCGATCGACTCCGCATCCAGACCCTCGATCAGCGAGACGTCGAGCTTGACGTCCTCCACGTCGCACCCCAGCGCGTCGGCGATCGTCGCCGCGACGGTGGGAAATACCGCGTTGATCTCTTCCTGGGTGATTTCCGCCTGTGCCATTGCCTTCACTCCATCTTGAATCCGCCGTCCACGTGCAGCACCTGGCCGGTAATGTAATCGGCAAAACCGGACGCGAGGAACCACACGGCGTGGGCAATCTCCTCCGGTCTTCCGAACCGCCGGAGCAGGATGCGCGACTTTACCGCGTCGCCCGCCAGATCGCGGACCGCCTGCGACATCTCGGTCTCGATGACTCCCGGTGCGACGGCATTCACCGTGATACGGCGCGAAGCGAGCTCCACGGCGAGTGCACGCGTGAGCGCGTTGATCGCGCCCTTGCTCGCTGCATAGTTCGTCTGGCCGCGGCCACCCTTCTCGCCCGAGACGGAGCTCACGTTGATGATCTTGCCGGCACGCCGTGAGATCATGTGCGGAACAACCGCGCGCGTCACGTTGAAGACGCCACCCACGTTCGTGTCGAACACCGCCTTGACATCCTCGGGCCCGAGCAAGGCGAGGAGATTATCACGGATCACTCCCGCATTGTTCACCAGGACATCGATCCGCGCGCAGCGATCGGCGACGCGTTCCACCGCTCCCGCGCACGCGTCGGCGTCGGTGACGTCGACCTGCTCCGCCGCGACCTTCAGACCGGCGACCCGCGCCGCGGCAACGACTTCATCGGCCGCCGGGGTATTTCCCCGATAGAAAAAAGTCACGTCCGCGCCGTCGGCCGCGAGACGCTCGACGATCGCGCGGCCGATGCCGCGGCTGCCGCCTGTCACGATCACCGTCTTGCCGCCTAGCCCCGAATCCATCTGCTCCTCATCCGGAGATTGCAAAGCCGCCGTCGACGACGAGCGTGTGCCCATTGATCATGTTCGCTTCCGGGAGACAGAGGAGATACACCGCGCCCGCGACGTCGTCCGGCGTGAGCGTCGGACCGGCCGGCGTGCGCTGCGCGAACGACTCGAGCAGCTGCTCGCGATTCGGGAAATAGGCCAGCGCATCGGTGTCGACCACGCCGGCGCTGACCGTGTTCACGCGTATCCCGCGCGGACCGAGCTCCTGGGCCAGCGTGCGGACCAGGGATTCGAGCGCCGCCTTGGACGCCCCGATGAACCCGTAGGCGGGCATGGCACGCACGGCGCCGAGACTGGACATCGCGATGATCCGGCCACCGGCCGGCATCATCGGGACGACGTGCTGCGCGAGCAGGTTGAGCGCGAGCGCGTTCGTCTCCATGCACCAGCGCCAGTGCTTGAGCGTCATCTCCATCGCCGGCCGCAGCACGCCGCTCGCGGCGTTGCTCACCAGGATGTCGACGCGATCGAAGTGCTGGCGCAGTTCCGCGAAGAGCTCGTCGACGCTGTCCGGCATGCCCACGCTCGCCTTGAGCGCGCAGGCGCGCCGGCCCATCGCGCGAAACTCCCCGCACAGCGCTTCCGCCTCGTCGTGGCTGTTGTAATAGTTCACGGCCACGTCGCAGCCCGCCGCGGCCAGCTTGCGCGCGATCGCGCTGCCGATGCCGCGTGCCGCCCCCGTCACGAGCGCCACCTTTCCATCCAACGCGCCTGTCATCGTCTCCGTGTCACTGACTCTTTGTTCGTCCGGACTCTTGCGAGTCCGGTTCATACAAAAGGTGAAGCTGGCCGATAAGCCGGGTTCTGTCCGGCGCCTCGCGGCGCTCCGGCAGCCATTCATCTAGGCCCTGGGTTGCCCCAGGGCTCGAGCAACCAACCCGCAGGCATCGGGCGAGCAGCCCTCGTGCGCCTGCCTATTCGGTCTTGCTCCGGGTGGGGTTTACCAGCCAGCCCTGTCACCAGGACCGCGGTGCGCTCTTACCGCACCATTTCACCCTTGCCTGATCCCCCCCGCCGAAAAGTCAGCGGGGGAGCCATCGGCGGTGTATTTTCTGTTGCACTTTCCGTCGCCTCACGGCGCCCGGCCGTTAGCCGGCACCCTGCTCTCTGGAGCCCGGACTTTCCTCTGGGAAGCAGAACTTCCCAGCGACTGCCTGGCCAGCTTCGGCCGCAATGATAGCAAGTACCCGCCGCGGCGCGGCATTGCGACATTTTTCCGGGCCTCGAACCCGACCACTCGACCTTGATTTCTCGCGGCGCCATGGCTATGAATACCTTATAGGGTGGCACCCGGAAGTCCGCTTCGGCCATTTCGGTCACATGAGGATGCGGACCCGGATGTCGTCCTGGGTGTCGTCCTTATTGCACGGGGTGTTCTACCCCGTGGTAAAGCGCCGTAGCCACGGCGTTGGGGCGTTCAGGGGGCCCTACCCCGCCGCCCGAAGCCCCGCCCCGGCGGGGCTTTTGCTTTCGCAATTTTGCAATTTTGCAATCGGGGTGCCTGAAGCGACACCCCATGAAGCAATCGTGATAGCAAAGCCGCGGCCATAGCCGGTCGCTTCCAGCGCGATGCTACCGACTGAGCCTGGCGTTTCGCCTATCGCCGGCGACCCGTCCGAAACTGCCCGACGTCGTCGTAGTAGGCCGGATTCTCATTCTCCGGGGTCCAACCGGGAATCCCGAGAATCGGCAACGGCGCGAGGCTCTTCGTCGAAGCGAGCGCATCCGGCGACTCGAAGTATTCGGCGGCACGTGCGTCGAGCGCCGCATTGAGCGCTCCGGTCGATTGCGCGATCGCGTCATCGCTGACGTCCACGATCAGCGCTTTCGCAGTGACGCCCCGATATGGCGCGAGGGCAGTCTCGAGAATGGCGTGGCCGAAGACGTGAAAGCGCATCCCCGCCCGAACGTCCGCGCGGCGGAGCCAGAAAAGCTCCTTCCAGCGGAAATCGCGCAGGAGATTTGCCAGCGACGGGTCCGCGCAGGCCACCAGCATGCCACCCTCGTCGAACAGGGTCAGCACGTCGCGCGCCGTGCCGCGCAGCAACTCGCCGCGCCGCTTGCGAAGCTCCTCGACGTGGCGCCGGTTCACGACCGCCTTCGTGCGCGGATATGCGAGCCATGCGAACGCGTTGAACAGATCGTGCCAGCTGGAAGCGCGCGTCGGCACTTCACCCGTCTCGAATACGCGTTCCTCGTACGGGCGCTCGGTTGAGTCGGTTTTCGTCCCGGCCGGGACGAATTGCAATGCCTCGCCCCCACCGGTAACGATTCCCTGCCCGGCCGCAATCGCGTTCAGCAGGTCGAGAGCGGGAAATCCGTTGTCAGGTAGACGTTCGACGAGCGGCTGGACGGCCGCAAAAACCGGCGACGCAAGCAGCGCTTCGCGGTTCCAGCGGGGCGCGCCGGAAGACGTCATCCGCCCCTCAGACGAGCCGCCAGGCGATCCGCTCGCCGGCGCGGAGCGGCACGAGCGTCTCGTCGCCGAGCGCGATCGTGGGTGCGACGTCGAGCGTCCGTT
>JAABRB010000282.1 GCA_011391185.1 Betaproteobacteria bacterium | reverse complement strand
GACGGCATGGTCAAACGGCGCCATATCCGCGTCCTCGTGCCCTACAGCCGCACCCTTTACTACAACGACAAGGGTCGTGAGCGCGGCATCATCGCGGACTTGGTGCGCGATTTCGAGCAGTACATCAACAAGAAGTACGCGAAGGAGCTCGGGAAGCGCCCGATCACGATCTACATGATCCCGACGACGCGCGACGAGCTGCTGCAGGACGTGGTGGCGGGGCTCGGCGACATCGCCGCCGGCAACCTGACCGTCACCGACGCGCGCAGGCAGATCGTCGACTTCAACGCGCCGGCCGACCAGAAGCCGGTTTCCGAGTTGGTCGTGACGGGACCGAAATCGCCCGCGATCGCAACCGCGGACGATCTCGCGGGCAAGACCGTCCACGTGCGCAAGGCGTCGAGCTACTACGAGAGCCTGGTCGCGCTGAACGAGCGCCTGAAGAAAGCGGGCAAGCCCCCGGCCAGCCTGGTCGTGGTCCCCGACGCCCTCGAGGACGAGGACATGATGGAGATGCTGAACGCCGGGCTCCTCGAGGCGATCGTGGTCGACGAGTGGAAGGTGCGGATCTGGGCCCAGGTGCTGCCCAAGATCAAGGTGAACGACGGCGCGGCGGTGCGCTCGGGCGGGCTGGTCGGCTGGGCGTTCCGCAAGGACAGCCCGAAGCTGCAGGAGATCCTGAACGACTTCCATGTGAACTTCGTGAAGAAGCACGGCTTGCAGCACGCGCGCATCAAGCAGTACTCCAGCCGGATCAAGCAGCTCAAGGACCCGACCGGCTCGGACGACTGGAACCGGTTCCAGGAGACGCTGGCGCTCTTTCGCAAGTACGGCGAGAAGTACGGCTTCGATCCGCTCATGCTCGCGGCGCAGGGCTACCAGGAGTCGGGGCTCGACCAGAACGCCAAGAGCCACGTCGGCGCGATCGGCGTCATGCAGATCATGCCGGCAACCGGCGCGGAGCTGAAGGTCGGCGACATCAAGCTCACCGAGGCCAACATCCACGGCGGCGCGAAGTACATGGATCAGCTCATGACCCGCTACTTCCGGGACGCGAAGTTCAGCCACGCGAACCGGTCCCTCTTCGCGTTCGCTGCCTACAACGCCGGTCCGGGTCGCATCTCCCAGATGCGCAAGGAGGCGGCGAAGCGCAGCCTCGATCCGGACAAGTGGTTCAACAATGTGGAGGTCGTCACCGCCGAGAAGGTCGGCATCGAGACCACGACCTATGTGCGCAACATCTACAAGTACTACGCGGCCTACAAGCTGATGCTCGACGTCCGCCAGGAACAGCAGAAGGCCCGCGAGCAGGTCGCGCCGGGCAAGTCGTAAGCGCAGGGGAATCGCATGCCGTACGCCCCGTCGCCCGCAGGGGCGGACGGGGTGCGATCAGGGGTGAGGCGTGCCCTGGAGCGCAGGGACCGCGAGCTCCGCCGACGGCATCCGCAGCGAGGCGAACATGGCCGCGCCCGCGGCCAGGAAGGCCAGCAGGGAGACCAGCGCCGCGGCGTTGCTTCCGGTGGCTGCCGCGACCGCCCCGAAGAGGAGCGGTCCGAGCGCCGCCGACAGCCGGCCGGCGACGGCGTTGAAGCCGAACATCTCGCCCGACTTCTCCCGCGCGACGAGCAGCGCAAAAAGCGATCGGCACACCGCCTGGATGGAGCCGTACACCAGGGCGAGCAGGGCGACGACGATGACCGGCGTGGTCGTCCCCGTGCCGAACGCGAGCAGCAGGAGCGTGATGCCGAGGATTGCGATCATCACGTAGATCGCCGGGCGCTGGCCCCAGCGGTCGGCGGCGTGGCCGAAGAGGAGCGTCGCCGGCGAGGCGAGGACGTGGTACAGCAGCGCGAGCCACAGCAGCCCCTCGATGCTCAGCCCGAACCGGGCGCGCAGGATGATCGCGATGAAGAACACGACCGTCACCAGCACGTCGTTGATCAGGTAGAAGCCGATGAGGAAGCGGAAGACCTCGCGGTGACGCCGCCAGTGCCGGAGCGTAACCATGACGGAGGCGTACGCCTCGCGTGCGGCCGGACCGGGCGTACGGCGGTCGGCAGGCGACGCAGCGAGGCCGCGCAGACCGGAGAGACCCGGGATGGCGAACGCCGCAAAGAGCAGTCCCGCGACCATGAAAGCGTCGTTCAGCCGCGCGGCCTGCGCATCGGCCGGCACGCCATGCATCACGCCGAGGGCCGCGAGCAGCGCGACGATCCCGCCCGCGAAACCGACGGTCCACCCGAACGCGGACACACGCCCGACGTGCGTGCGCGGCGCGATCCGGACCAGGAGTGAATCGTAGAGCGCGACGGCGAGCGTATATCCGACCTGCGCGGCGATGAACAGCACTGCCGCCAGCAGCACGTCGCCGTGTCCGGCGAGCGGCATCGCCACCGTGGCGACCACGCACAGCACCGTGGCCGCCGCGAGCGAGCCGAGCACGCGTCCGTGCCGGTCGGCCCATGCGCCGTAGAACGGGGCCAGCGCGCCGGCGAGCGCGAGCGCGAGCGACGCGATCGCCCCCCACCGCCCCTGCGCGCCGGGCAGGTCGTTCGCCACGACGCTAACGAAGAAGAGACCGAAGAACGTGGCGACGAGCGCGACGAACGTCGAGCTCGCGACGTCGTAGAGCGCCCACGCGAGCACCGGCCGCGTGAGCCAGCGTGTGCCGGGGCGCATCAGGCGATGCGCTTTCCGTTCGCGCCCTTCGGTTCGCGCGCTGCGCGCCGCCGCGGGCCCCGAGCCCCTTGCGCGGCGATCTCCCCGGCCGCGTTCGGATCGGCGAGACGCGCGGCATCGAGCACGCGGATGCGCCGGAAGCCGACCTCGATCAGCCCCGACTTTTGCAGCTTGCCGAGGATCGCATTGAGCGTCTGGCGCGAGATGCCGGCCATGCGTGCGAGATCCGCCTGCGAGACGGCGAGGGACACCGCGCCGGATTCCGGCCGGTCCAGCTTTCGCAGTGTCGCCATCGACGCGAGGCGCCCCCGCACGCGCGCTTCCGGCGCAAGGTCGCGGACCTCGGCGAACCAGCGGATCAGGACCACGTATCGATCCAGGACGAGCCGGGCGAACCACTCGTAATACCGCGGATCCTCCGCGAGGATGCGATCGAACTGCGATTTCGACAGCATCAGGGCCCGCACCGGCGTGTGGGCGAGGGCCGTCGTCACCGTGGGCGTGCCGGTCAGCATGTAGTGCATGCCGTACCAGAAGCCCGGTTCGCCCACGTGAATCAGCGCTTCGTCGCCGCTGCCGACCTCGCGGACGAGATACACGAGCCCTTCGAGCACCGCGTAAAGGGCATCCGGCTCGCTCTCCTCCACGTTGATCACCTGTCCCTTGGCGAACTTTCGCACCGTGGATCGGGACAGGATGAGCTGCTGCAGCGGCGCGGGCAGTCCGCCGAACCACTCGCCCGCGCTCAAGAACCGGTGGATCTTCTGTTGTTCTTCGGGAAGCACGCCCTAGGCTGCCGAGTTGTCGTCCAGACGACAATTATGCCTGATCGACCGGTGACGCCGACCGGACCCCGGTTCGGCCGCAATGCCAGGCCCGAAAACCGGCATTTTCGGGCCAGCGACAGGCGCCCGGATCGTACCCGACGCGCCTGGTCCGGGAATTGTCGCGTGTCGGACAGGTTCCGACGGCGACTCGTCCTAGCATCGCACTGCCCTCCGCCGCCGCGACTCCCGATGTCCGTCCATCCGCTCGACCTGCCATGAGGACCCGCAGATGAATGCGCTCGACCGCTTTCTGACTGCGTCCGCACCCCGCCCATGCCAGGCGTGTCGTTACGCCCGTGCGACCGCGCACGACGGTCTCTTCTGCGACCGGGTCACGCCATTTCCGTGCGAGCTCGAACGTGCCTCGTCGCCGGTCGAGGCGTGGCTGTACGGCGCGTGCGGACGTCACGGGCGCTTCTTCGAGGCAAAAGCAGTAGGGCCCGAATGGATTACCGAGCACGCGGCCGGCCGCGGGATTCACGCGCCATCCCCTTGATCGCAGCGCCGGCGTATAACCCCGAACCGGGAATGAAGGACATGCAGATGACGCGTACCGCGACGCGGTCGCGCTGGGGAAGGCGCCTCGCCTCGCTGCCGCTCGCCCTGGCTGCCGCGCTGTTCGCCGGCTGCACGGTGTACGAGGTCGCCCCGGGAACCTACGCTCCGGCGCCGCCGACGACTGTCGACCGCTCGTGGCACGCGGCGGCAGGTGCGTTCGAAGACCAGGGCGTGCAGATCCTCGCCGAGGATCGTTCCACGGGCACCATCCGCGGCCGGCGGGGCGGCATCGACGTGACCGCCGGCGTGCGGACGCAAGCCGACGGCAGCGTGCGCGTCGAGTTCAACACGACCGGCGCGACCGGCCAGGATCCGGCGCTGATCGAGCGCATTTCCCGGTCGTACGACCGCCGCATGGGACGTTGAAGGGCTGCGCATGGATCAATCCGTTCGAAAACCCGACGCAGCGTTCGAGCTCTCCCTCGTCCGCGGCGACCTGCTCTTCCGGCTGCAGCGGCGCATCGGGTTGATCCCGCCCGGCGGGCTCGGCCTCGTCCGGCGGGCCGTATTCTGGTCGCTCGTTGCCTGGTTGCCGACAGCGCTCTGGGCGCTGTACGCCGGCCGCGCAGTCCCGGGCGAAGCCGGCGAACCGCTGCTCGCCCATTTCGGCATCCATGCGAGGTTCCTCGTGGCGGTCCCGCTCCTCATCCTCGCGGAGGGGCCGGCGCACGCCCTGGCCTCGTGGCTGCTCCCCTACTTCGTGCAGTCGGGCGTCGTGCCGCAGGGCGAGCTGGGGAAGTTCCGCGCCGCAATCGCCGCAACCGCAAAGCTGCGCGACGCCACGCTGCCCTGGGTCATGATGGTCGGCGTCGTCTTGG
>JAABRB010000281.1 GCA_011391185.1 Betaproteobacteria bacterium | reverse complement strand
AGCCATCCCAAGTCGTTTCGAGCTTCGCGGGAGTGCGTCCGCTCCTCGACGACGGAGCAAACGAGCTCAAAGCATTGACACGCGATTACGTGCTGAAGCTCGATACAGATTCCAGCAACCGTGCGCCAGTTGTCACGGTGTATGGCGGCAAGATCACCACCCATCGCCGCTTGGCGGAACGCGTCTTGTCCCTGCTCGTCCGCCACTTTCCGGGTGCGGGCCGGGCCTGGACTTCGAATGCGGCCCTTCCCGGTGGCGACTTCCCAGTGGATGGCCTTGAGGCCGAAACCAGGGCGCTCATGACCGCGTGTTCCATTTGCGAGGAGCCGCGCGCGCGCCGCCTCGTGCGCGCGTATGGCACGCGGGCAAGGCGACTCGTGACTGGCGTTCGCTCTGCGGCAGATTGGGGGCGGACTCTCGCCGCCGATTTGACCGAGCGCGAGGTTCGCTACCTCATTGATCACGAATGGGCGCGCACCGCCGAAGATATTTTGTGGCGGCGAAGCCGCCTCGGTCTCGTCGCATCAAGCGCCGAAATTGCGGCGCTGGATGAATGGATGCGCGTCCAGCCGCGTGCGCGGGCGGCCTCCGCGGCCTGATGGAGAACGTGATGACGCTCGAACTTCGCAACGTCACGCGGCGGATAGGGACCGAGGTCCATATCGGCGGCGTGTCGCTTACGCTCGAGCGCGGCAGCCTGAACGTTCTGCTCGGTCCGACCCTGTCCGGCAAGACGACCCTGTTGCGCATGATGGCCGGGCTCGACGTGCCAACCGACGGGCAGGTCCTGATCGACGGGCGCGACGTCACCGGGGTGCCCGTGCGCGACCGCTCGGTGGCCATGGTCTATCAGCAGTTCATCAATTTTCCGAGTTTCACGGTCTACGAGAACATTGCTTCGCCGCTTCGGATCGCGCGGGTATCCGGTTCGGAGATCGACCGCCGCGTGCGCGAGACCGCGAATCTGCTCCATCTGACGGACTTGTTGGAACGCTATCCGCTGGAACTTTCCGGCGGACAGCAACAGCGGACGGCGCTGGCGCGCGCGATCGTCAAGCGGGCCGACCTGCTGTTGCTCGACGAGCCCCTCGCTAATCTCGATTACAAGCTACGCGAGGAGCTACGCGAAGAATTGCCGAAACTGTTCACGCAAATCGGTGCCATTGCCGTCTACGCCACGGCCGAGCCTCTGGAAGCCCTGCTGCTTAGCGGCAATACGGCGACTCTCAGCCAGGGACGCATTACCCAGTTCGGGCCGACTCTAGAAATTTATCGGAGGCCGGCGGACCGCATCACCGCCGAAGTGTTCTCCGATCCACCGATGAATTTCGTTCCGGCAAGAATCGTCGGCGGCAAGGCGCAACTGCCGGGCGGCATCGTCCTGCCGGCGCGCGGGCCGCTCGCGGGCCTGCCGGACGGCGAGGTCAGTCTCGGCTTCCGCGGCAATCACCTGTTCCTGCAGTCGCCAAACCGTGACTCCGCGCCGGTGATGGCGACGGTCGTCGTGGTCGAGATCACGGGCTCCGAGAGCTTCGTTCATATCAGCCACGAAGGCCTGCGCTGGGTTGCACTGGCTCACGGAATCCATGAACTGAGCCCGGGCTCACCGGTCGAAGTATATCTCGATCCGCACCGGATGTTCGTGTTCGGGCGCGATGACCGGCTGATGGCAGCACCTAACTACGCCGAGGCGGCATGAGGAACGGATCATGACGCGTATCGAGCTTTCCGAACTTGCCCATTCCTACAGCGCTGCGCCAGGCGGTGAAGGCGATTATGCGTTGAAGCCGACGAATCTCGTCTTCGAGGCGGGCGGCGCCTACGCGCTCCTCGGTCCCTCCGGCTGCGGTAAGACCACGCTGCTCAATTTGATCTCGGGGCTGGTCGTTCCCACTGCGGGGAGAATTCTGTTCGACGGCACCGACGTCTCGCTGCTGACCACCGAGCAGCGCGAGATCGCGCAAGTGTTTCAGTTCCCGGTCGTCTACGACACGATGACCGTCTACGACAATCTCGCCTTCCCGTTGCGAAACCGCGGAATCTTCGGCCCGGCGCTCGACGCGCGCGTGAGGGAGATCGCTGGCATGCTCGGACTAACCGGCGTGCTCGCCCGCAGAGCCAAAGGACTCACCGCCGATGCCAAGCAGAAGATATCGCTCGGGCGCGGCCTGGTTCGCCCCAACGTACGGGCGACGCTGTTCGATGAGCCCCTCACGGTCATCGATCCACACCTGAAGTGGCAACTTCGCTCGCAGCTGAAGCAGCTTCACGCACAGCTGGCGACGACGATGATCTACGTCACCCACGATCAAACCGAGGCGCTGACATTCGCCGATACGGTCGTCGTCATGTACGACGGCCGCGTCGTTCAGGTCGGTTCGCCGGAAGAGCTTTTTGAGCGCCCCAATCATACGTTCGTGGGCTATTTCATCGGGTCGCCCGGCATGAACGTGATGCCCGCCATACTCGATGGCCGCACGGCGGTCGTCGCCGGGCATCCGATAGCGCTGCTTCGGTCCTTCGATGCTGCCGGAGCAACGCGCACCGAGATCGGCATTCGGCCCGAGTTCGTTCGTCTTAGCGAAAACGGCGAGGGTTTGCCGGTCCGCATCCAGCGCGTAGACGACGTGGGCCGCTACAAGCTCGCTCGCGTAACGCTTGGCGACTTGCGGCTCAATGTGATGCTGACAGAGGACGCCCAGATTTCCGGTCAGGCCGCGCGCGTTCAATTCGATCCCAAGCGCCTGCACGTCTATGCGGATGGCCATCGAATGGAAGGCAGGGCGTGACGATGGACAAGACCTGGAACAACAAGGCCTGGTTCATGGTTCTGCCGGTGCTCATGCTGGTGGCCTTCAACGCCATCATCCCGCTGATGACCGTGGTCAATTATTCGGTCCAGGAGAGCTTCGCCGGCAACATGTTCTTTTTCGAGGGCACGAAGTGGTACGAGCAGGTCTTGCAGTCGGACCGTTTTCACGCGTCGCTTCTGCGCCAGCTAGCTTTCACCGGAACGATCCTCGTCGTCGAAATTCCACTCGGAGTGGCGATCGCGCTGTCGATGCCGCGTAAGGGCCCCTGGGTTTCGGTCTGCTTAGTATTGATGGCGCTGCCCTTGCTCATCCCGTGGAACGTCGTGGGTGCCATCTGGAACATCTTTGCACTACCGGATCTCGGCCTGTTCGGGCGCGCGTTAAATGCGCTCGGCTTCAACTACAACTTCACACGCTATGCCGGTGACGCATGGTTCACGATGGTGGTGATGGACGTTTGGCATTGGACTTCGCTCGTCGTCCTACTCGCCTATGCTGGGCTGATCGCCATCCCCGATGCCTACTATCAGGCTGCGAAGATCGACGGCGCATCGAGTTGGGCAGTCTTCCGTTACATCCAGCTGCCGAAATTGAAGCGCGTGCTCACGATCGCCGTGCTGCTGCGGCTCATGGACTCGTTCATGATCTACACCGAGCCGTTCGTGCTCACCGGCGGCGGGCCGGGAAATTCTACGACGCTCCTCTCCATCGATCTCGTCAAGATCGCGCTCGGCCAGTTTGATTTGGGGCCGGCAGCCGCCATGTCGCTGATCTATTTCCTGATCGTGCTGGCGATGAGCTGGGTCTTCTACACGGTGATGACGCAGAGCGAGGCAAGGGCATGACGGATGCAGTCGCGACACTCAACCGCGGGACGATGTCGAGGCTTCCCGCTCGCAGAGCAACGCGCATCCGCGTGGGCCTGAGTTGGCTAGTGCCGACGCTCTATATCCTCTTCCTTATCGTGCCGATCTATTGGCTGCTGAATATGTCGTTCAAGACGACCAATGAAATTCTGGGAACCTTCACGCTCTGGCCGAACAATTTCACGCTCGCAAACTACGAGAGAATTTTTACCGATCCGGTCTGGTATAATGGCTACGTCAACTCGATCCTCTATGCGACGATGAACACCGTTCTTTCGGTGTGCGCCGCATTGCCGGCTGCCTACGCCTTCTCGCGGTATCGCTTTATCGGCGACAAGCACCTTTTCTTCTGGCTCTTGACCAATCGCATGGCGCCGCCGGCGATTTTCGCCTTGCCGTTTTTTCAGCTTTATCAGTCAGTTGGACTGTTCGATACGCATATCGCCGTCGCGCTCGCGCACTGCCTGTTCAACATTCCGCTGGCGGTCTGGATTCTTGAGGGCTTCATGTCCTCGGTGCCCAAAGAGATCGACGAGACGGCATATCTCGATGGCTACTCGTTTCCGCGTTTCTTCTTCAAGATTTTTATTCCGCTGATCGCCAGCGGGATCGGTGTTGCCGCCTTCTTCTGCTTCATGTTCTCGTGGGTCGAGCTCTTGCTCGCCAAGACGCTTACATCAGTCGCCGCGCGGCCGATCGCTTCGGTCATGACACGCACGATCAGTATTTCCGGCTACGAGCTCGGCACGCTCGCCGCAGCCGGCGCGCTGACGATCGTTCCCGGCGCCTTCGTCATCTACTTCGTGCGCAACTACATCGCCAAGGGCTTCGCCCTTGGGCGAGTTTGAGGAAGTCATGCGAATCCGGCTGCGATCCGAGCACAGGCAAGTCACTGCCGACCGCAACCTCCCTTGCGGTTTGTCCGCGACCGGAAACTACCGAGCCTCTCTTGTCGACCCGTCGGGAGTCGACGGGAGGGCTCGGCCCTTTCGAACGAACAATAATCGGTTCGGGGGGGGAACCCCATGAATCTCTCTTGGATGGCCTGGACTTGGCAGACCGCCGTGTTTTTTCTTGCGATCGCGCTGATGCTCGTCGGGATGACGATCTGGCAGATCGTGTCGCCGTCGCAGGAGCGCGTCGGTGTTCTTGCCATACCGACCGCGCGCGGCGACCGCCTTTTCATCACGCTGCTCGGCGCTGCGTACATCCAACTCGCCTGGCTCGGTCTCGTCGATCA
>JAABRB010000280.1 GCA_011391185.1 Betaproteobacteria bacterium | reverse complement strand
ACGACGGCGGTGCTGGACGAGCTGAAGCGCGCGCCGAACGCCCGCTTCCGCGAGATCATCGGCGCGCTGGTGCACCACCTGCACGATTTCGCGCGCGACGTGAAACTGACCGAGGAGGAATTCCACCAGGCCTGCGCTTATGTGAATGCCATCGGGCAGCACACCAACGCCAAACACAACGAGGCGGTGCTGATGGCGGGCTCGCTCGGGTTCTCGAGCCTGATCTGTCTGCTGAACAACGGCAACAAAGGCCAGAGCGAGACCTCCGCCAACATGCTCGGGCCGTTCTGGCGGCTGAACTCGCCGCGCGTGCAGAACGGCGGCAGCATCGTGTTCACGCCGATGCCGGGGCCGGCGCTGTTCGTGAACGCACGCGTGATCGACGGCGCGAAGCAGCCGATCGCGGACGCCGAGGTGGACGTCTGGCAATCCTCGACCGAAGGGCTCTACGACAACCAGGATCCGAAACTGACGGGAATGAACCTGCGCGGCAAGCTCACCACCGGCAAGGACGGCCGCTTCGGGTTTCGCTCGATCCTGCCGGCGGGCTATCCGATCCCGATCGACGGGCCGGTCGGCGAGCTTCTGGCCGCGCAAGGGCGCCACAACATGCGCCCGGCACATCTGCATTTCCTGATCTACAAGCCCGGCTTCAAGACGCTGATCTCGCAGGTCTATGTGAAGGGCGCGCCGTACCTCGACAGCGACGTGCAGTTCGGCGTCACCCGCGCGCTGGTCGGCGACTATGTGCGCCACGACGGCAACGCGCCGGCGCCGGACGTGAAGGGCGAGTGGTACTCGCTCGACTACAGCTTCGCGATGGAGAAGGGCGAAGCCAAGCTACCGCGGGCGCCGATCGAATGAACGAGCCGGCGCCCGCGCCGGTCAGTCCACCGTGCCGCGAACGGGAAATTTCTTCTCGCGCGCGAACTTGATGCCGTTCAGCACCTGCGCCAGATCAGGGCGCGCGAACGGCGCATTCGAAATGTCGATGACGTGCGCCTTGCCCTCGGCATTGATGACGAACAGACCCGGCTCGGGGAACTGCTGGTCGGTTTCCGGCGGGTTGCGTGGATTGGAGATGTAGAGGCCGAGCGTGCGCATCTGATCGAGCGTCAGGCCATAGCCGGTGGGGAAATGCCAATTCTCCTCAGCCACCTCGGTCTCGGCTTTTTCGCGCTGGTCGCCGGAGACCACCGCCACGTCGATGTCGGCGGCGCGGTACTCTTCGAGCAAGCCGTCGAGGGTCTTCAGGTATTTGCGGCAAATGGGGCAATGCTGGCCGCGATAGACCACGAGCATCTGCCAGCGGCCGGCGCCGCCGATCTTGACTTCGCCACCGCCGACCTTGGGCAGCGTAAGCGCCGGGAACTCTGCCCCGGCCTGCAACTTGGTTGGCACCGACATCGTTGATCCTCCCGTCGAATTCCGGTTGTTCAGTTGAGCAGCGCGAGCGCGGGCCGCACCACGCCTTCGAGCAGCGCGCGGTCGGGCTTGGAGCGCGCGAGCACGCGGATGCCGAGCAGGACGCCGAGCAGCAGCCGGGCGATCTCGCGGCTGTTGCGATCCTTCGGCACGCTGCCGTCGGCCTGGGCCGCCTGCACGGAGCGCCGCAGGAATGCCTCGATCTCGCCGAGTCGCTCCGCGATCTCGGCGCCGAGTTCGGCATCGTGCGGCGCCACCTCCAGCGCGGAATTGATGAGAAAACAGCCGCGGCGGTCGCGGTCGTTCACCGCGCGTTCGACGATTTCGCGGAAGAATTGACGGATAGCCTGCTTGGGCGGCAGCGACGTTTCCAGCCGGCGGATGCGTTCGCGCGTGGCCCGGTCCATGTAGCGCTCGAGCGCCCGCACGAAGAGCGCGCGCTTGTCGCCGAACGCGTTGTAGAGGCTGGTGCCGCCGATCCCCATGCGCTCGCTGAGATCGCGCACCGAGGTTGCCTCGTAACCGCGACTCCAGAAACAATCGATTGCGGCGTCGAGGGCAACGCCCTCTTCAAATGCACGGGGTCGCGGCAAGGGCTCCTCCGTTCGCAGCCGGAGCAGAAACGGGAAATTTCATTGACGTTATGTAACGAACGCTACAAAATGTCTATACTGGCTCGCCGAGCTTCCCCCGGCTGCCGAACCTTCGAGGTGGCGATCATGAACCTGCGCGTCAAACCGGCCCCGCGGCTCGCGCCGCTGCCGCCCGAGCACTCGCCTGAACTGAAGGAGACCTTCGAAGTGTACCGGAAGAACCTCGGCTTCATTCCGAACAGCGTGCTGATCATGCAGCGCAAGCCGAAAATGGTGAAGGCGCTGGCGCAGCTCACAGGCGCGATCTGGGAACCAGGCGGCGCGGTCGACCGCGGCTTCAAGCGGCTGATCGCCCACGTGGCGAGCCGCTCGGCCGGCTGCCAATATTGCATGGCGCATACGGCCGGCGGCGCGCTGCTGTTCGGCGTGGACGAGGCCCGGGTCGCGGCGATCTGGGATTATCCGACGAGCCCGCTGTTTTCCGCCGGCGAGCGCGCCGCGCTCGATCTGGCACTCGCCGCCGGCGCGGTGCCGAACGCGGTCAGCGACGAGATGTTCGCCGAACTCAAGAAGCACTGGAGCGAGGAGCAGATTGTCGAGATCGTCGGCGTGATCGCCGTGTTCGGCTTCCTCAATCGCTGGAACGACACCATGGCGACGCCGCTCGAGGCCGAGCCGATCGAAGTCGGCGAGAAATTCCTCGCCCCGCGCGGCTGGAGCGTGGGCAAGCACGCGCGCTGAGCCGGCCTTCGAAGCTTCAACTGGATCGAGCGTCGATCGCCGACGCGGGCTCGCGCAGGGACACGGCCACAACCGCACCGGACAGGAAGGTCAAGGCGGCAATCGCAGCAATGGCCCAGGAAAACCCGAACAGATCGGCGATTAGCCCTGCTAAGAGCGCGCCGATCGCATAACCGAGGTCGCGCCAGAAGCGGTAGACGCTGAGCGAGCGCGCGCGCCAGCTCGGATGCGAAGCGTCGGATACCGCGGCGATCAGGCTCGGATAGACCATGGCGGTGCCGAGCCCGAGCAGCAGACTGCCGGCGAGCCACCATTGGAAATCGCGGGTCAACGCTGTGAGCAACAGGCCGGCGGCCTGTATCCACATGCCGCCGACGATCAGGCCCTTGCGGCCCCAGCGGTCGCTCAGCGGGCCGGTCGCGACCTGGAGAACGCCCCAGGCCGCCGGATACACCGCACTGAGAATGCCGATGCGCTCCATGCCGAGGCCGAAGGCGGCATAGAACAGCGGAAAGATCCCCCAGCTCATGCCGTCATTGAGGTTGTTCACGAGCCCGGCCTGCGACGCGCTGAACAGATTGCGGTCGCGGAACGAGGTAAGCGCGAAGACCTGCCAGAAGCCGAGCGTGCTCGCCGGTGCAGTGCTCTCGCGCATCTCCAGACGCACATGCTCGCGGGTGTCGCGGACGAGCGCGACCGAAAGCACCGTGCCGATCAGCGCATAGGCGATGCCGAGATAGATCGGTGCCGGCCGCAGCCCGTAGCGCGAGGCGAGGTAGCCGGTGAGGAAGGCGGTGAGGCCGACCGCGAGATAGCCGGCGAACTCGTTGAGGCCGACGGCCAGGCCGCGCGACTTCGGCCCCACCAGATCGATCTTCATGATCACGGTCATCGACCAAGCGAGGCCCTGGTTGATCCCGAGCAAGACATTGGCCGCGATCACCCAGCCCCAGCTTGGCGCCCAGATGATCATGAACGGCACCGGCAAGCCGATCAGCCAGCCCAGGACCAGCACGCGTTTGCGGCCCCAGATGTCCGCCAATTGCCCCGAGACGAGATTGGCGAGCGCCTTGACCACACCGAAGCTGACGATGAAGGAAACTACGAGCGTGGTCGAAGCGATGCCGAACTCCTCGGCGCCGATCAACGGCACGACCGTACGCTCGATGCCGACCATGCCGCCGACGAAGGCGTTGATCAAAATGAGCAGCGCAAATTGTGGCCAATTGGCCGCGAGCCCGAGAACAACGTTTCTCGCGGCCGGCACGATCGCGCTGGGGGCTCTGCCGGTGGTCATGCCGATGTCGACGTCATGCCCGAATTGGCGGCGCGGATTTCCTTTGCCCCCGGCGGAGCGGGCGGAACCTCCTCGAGCATGAAGCGCAAAAACGCTTCCTCATTGCCGATGCGAAACGCCTTGTTGTGGCGCTTCTCGAAACCGATGGTCGAGGCCGGCTTGCCGCTCAAGCTGCGACCGCAGACCGAACCCGCATAGGCGCCAGGAAGGACTTCCAAATAATCGGGCAACGCCTTCAATCGCTGCACGCTGCCGAACAGGCTGCGCGCTCCGTCTTCCGCGCTGGTGGCAAGTTCTGTCCGGCCGAGATCGCCAACCATGAGCGTATGGCCGGTCAAGACGAACCAGGGCTCGTCGGAGCGGGTGCGGTCGGTGACGAGCAGGGAAATGTGCTCGGGCGTGTGGCCGGGCGTGTGCAAAATCTCGACCGCGACATTGCCGAGCTCCAGCCGCTCGCCGTCGCGGACGCCACGGAACGCGTAGTTCGCCGGCGCTTCAGCGAACAGAACATATTCGCCGCCGGCTGCGGCCGCGAGCTTTCGGCCGGCAGACAGATGATCGGCGTGCAGATGCGTGTCGAAGACGTAGCGGATACGCATGCCGGCCTCCTCGGCGGCGCGCAGATACTTCGTTTCGTCGCCGATCGGATCGACCACCGCCCCGGTGGCGCGACCGCCGCAGCCGAACAGATAGGAAATGGCGACCGGATCTTGGTTGAGGAATTGTCGCAGGATCATCGGATACTCCCTTATTCAGAACACCAGCACGCGGTTTGCGGCGAGCACAGCCTCACGGAGCTGCGCGGTTCCACGAGAAGGGGCGTTCGCGACGAAGAGGATCTTCACCGGATTTGCCCATTGTGAATGATCGA
>JAABRB010000279.1 GCA_011391185.1 Betaproteobacteria bacterium | reverse complement strand
TGTCGCGGCGCTGAGGCGGCTGGGCGACGTCGCGCGGCCGTTGCTCATGAGTCTCGACGACGAGCAGAAGCAGAAGGCCCTGCAGATCGCCCACACGATGGGAATGTCGAGCCTGGCGTCGGTCTTCTAACCCGGGCCCTTGGGGCCATCCACCATCATCCTTCGGAAGCCAGGTTGGCTGTCGCGGCCTGGGTTGGTTCGCGCTCGCCGCCGATCGGCGCGGCCACGCCGGCCGTCTTGGGGCTGGCAATATGTTGGTGACGCCAGATGCCGATCAGGATGGCTGGCAACACAACCGCGGCGGTGGCCATCGACCAGCGGTCGTCCGGATGCAGCATGCAGACGAGGGAGAACAGCGCGAGCATCGAGCGCAGCAGAATATCGCTCGCCGGGTTCGTGACGAAGCGTCCGAACATCGCGAAGGTGACGCCGCAAACGCTGGTCAGAACGAGCGCCGTCGCCACGATCTGCGGCCAGCCCGGATTCACCACCATGTCGTAGCGGGTGAAGATGGCGAAGGTCATCAACGTGATCGGCATGCAGATTTTCAGCGCCTCGTACATGGTGCGCATGAACGAGGCTTCCGCGATGCGGGCCGAGACCGCGGCGGTGAGCGAGGTCGGCGGCGACAGCTCGCCCCAGACCGAAAGCAGGAAGACGAAGAAATGCGCGACCCAGGGATTGATGCCCAGATCGCGCAACGGCTGAACGATGACGATGGCGCCGATGATGTAGGTCGCCGTCGGCGGCAGGCCCGCGCCGGCGAGCCATCCGAAGATCCAGGCCATCCCCACCATGGCGACGATGTTCCAGGCGCCGAGGTCGAGCAGCATGGCGCCCATACGATTGATGAAACCGGTGACAGTGAAGAGTCCGATCATGATGCCGAGCGTGGCCAGGAGCAGCGTGAGGTAAGATGTCATTTCGGCGTGCGTCTGGACGGCTTTGCGTACGTTGCCGAGCAACGTCTCCTTGGCGACGACAGGATCCTTCATGACGAACTTGAAGAACAAGTATGCCGCGACCAGCAACACGAACATGAAGGTCGCGGTATGCAACGCGGCCAAGAGCTCGCCAGTGCCTCGCCAGCCCATCTCGAGGAGCAGGAACGCGACGCCGAGGAAGAAGATCGCGGTCTTCACCTGCTCGTAGGCCGGCACCTTCGGCGTGTCGACTTCGTCGTGTGGCAGCAGTCGAGCGCACAGGAGATAAACTGCAAGCGCGAGCGAGAGATAGTAGACGCCCGCAAGAGCGAAGCCGCGGATCACCACGTCCCAATAGGGAACGCCGAGGAATTCCGACATCAGGAAGGCGCCGACTCCCATCATCGGCGGCATGATCAGGCCACCCATGCTTGCCGCGGTCTCGACGGCGGCGGCGAAGACGGGAGGCACGCCGTAGCGCTTCATCAGCGGGATGGTGATGCTGCCGACGACGATCGCGTTGGCCGAGCCCGAGCCGCTCACCATGCCAATCGAGAGCGAGCCGAGCACGGCGGTCTGCGGCACCATCTGCCGATTGCGGCCGGCGAGCCGCCGCATGACGTGGATCATCGCGCTCTGCGCGCCGAAGCCGTTGGCGACGGCCGCCAAGGTCAGGAAGGCCGCGATCAACGTGAGCGCGATCTGCGTATAGAGCCCGTAGATGCCAGTCGAGAGCTCGACCGTGCTCGAGGTGACGACGCGATAAAAACTCACTCCCGGATGCCAGAAGAAATCGAGCGGGCTCAAATAGCCGTAGAGCGTGTAAAAAATCATCACCATATTGACCCAGAACAGGATCGGATGGGCGACGCGCGATAGCTCCATGACCAGCAGGAACATCGAGAGCCCGACCACGTAATCCTGGGTCGTGTAAGAGCCCTGCCGGTAGATCGCGATGTCTTCGAAGTTTAGGTAGAAATAATAGAAGGCGTAGACGCAGATCGCGGCATAGAGCACGACGATCACGTTGTTGGCGGCAGCAGGGAGGCGTTTGTAGAGCTCGTTCTGCTGACGGAGAAACAGAACCTGCAGCAGGATCGCGAACGGCAGCAGGCGCGTTGCGAGCTCCCGCGGGCCGCCGAATCCAGTGTAGAAATACCAGATCAGCCAGGCGAGCATCACCACCGAGAGCGCGAAGCTCAGGTTATTGAGATTCAGATAGCGCTTCAGCGCGTCGCTCATGGCCGTTCCCGGATCATCGGAAGGCTCCGCGCGTTCTTCCACCCGCGCTACTTGCTCGCGAATATGCCGAGGCGAGGGCCCGCGCTTCGGCGCAGGCTCCTCGCCCCGGACGCTTCGCTTACGCGATCAGCTGCCGCTGGTCGCGATCTTCCACTTGTCGTTCCAGGCCTTGTGCTCTTTGAGGAATTTGGCCAGGCCGGGGTGCACCGGGATCTGCGGATTGGCGGCTATGCCGTTCACCTGCATGCCGACGAAGTCCTTGGCCATTGGCGTGAAGCCAGGGTCGGCCGCCGCAAGTTTTTCGCGGTTCTGATAGAAGGCGTTCAACATCTTATAGACGATGTCCTCGGGCATGTCGGCGCGCACGTTATAGCCGAACAGGATTGGCACGCCCTGAATTGCCGTCACGCCCACGTCCTTGCTGAACGCGTTCTTCGGATTGACGTCGGCGATCGCGAGGCCGGCGGCCTTGAGCTTCGCGACCTCATCCGGGCACGGATTGATCATCTTCACGTCCATGCGGATCTCGGTCTCTTTCCAGTAGGAAGCGAGCGAGCGGCCCGCCGTCGTGTAGGCGACGGCGCCGAGGATCGTGCCGGCCTGCAGCGCGTCGGACTGGGACTTGGGATCGATCTCGACGTGCTTGAAGTCGTAACCGAGCGCCTTGTAGATGCGCTGGAAGTTCAGCCAGTTCATGAATCCGGCGGTGGTAAAGAACACCGGCTTGCCGCTCAAGTCGCCCCAGCACTTGTACTGGGCGCCCTTGGAGGCGGGAACCGCCATGAAGGATTCCATCGGGTAGGCGTACCAAGTATGCACCAGCATGCCCTTGGCCGCCTTGTAATTCTTGAAGCCGCCTTCGCCGGCATAGAGCTGGGTCATGCCGACGTCGGCCGTGTAGCCGATCTCGCCAGTACCATCCATGGCGGCTTTCATGTCGGCGGTGGTCGAGGGATAGGGCTGGACCGTGACGGTGTACTCTTTCCCGAGCGCTTCCTCGAGAATCTTCACCATCGAGGCGGCGACCTTGTAGCCGTACGAGTCCACGTTGGCCGTGGCCCAGCGGATCGACTTGCGCTCCTGCGCGCCGGACGGCTGCGCCGCCGTGACGGCGAGCAGAGCGATTGCCGCGGCGCTCGTCGTCAAGGCGTAACCCAATCGTTTCATTCTCATCAGAATTCCTCCATCAAGAGCTTGAGTTGGGGCCGGAGGCGTCCGCGAGGGCCTGCTTCAAGCCACGCTGGAACCCGTCGCCATCGTTCACCGTGGCGCGTAGTTCACTTTCTTGTTCGATCCCGCCGGATTTGTGCCGTCCGGGACCGCGAGAACGCAACAATTTTCCGGCCTTGCTTGAGCTCATTTGGCCCACAACGGGAGTACCCGTCAACCAACCATGCGGGAATTGGCCGGCAATTGAACGATTTGCGGCGAAAGAGAGGAATTGCGTCGTGCCGTGACCGTTAGCGGCAAAGATTTGCCGCGATGCGCCATAACAACCGAAACGGGAAAAACACAGGCACCGGTGGCCGATCCGCGCGCGCTACTATTTTTGTCTTGACCACCTCCGTTGCCGATGCTGCCTTTGGTTCAACCATTCCGGAACATGCCGGGATCATCCCATCTCATCCTGCCGCTCCGGCTAGGACGGCAGGTTCTTGTTCAAATGGAGAAAGTACGACATGCGTAAATGGATTCTCGCCGCGGCAGGCCTGATCGCGTTCGGTCTGTCGAGTGCGGCCTCGCAAACTTTTCCCAGCCGCAGCATCACGATGGTCATTCCGTTTTCGGCCGGCGGCCCGACCGATACGGTCGGCCGGCTCATCGCCGAAGCGATGTCGAAGACGCTCAGTCAGACATTGGTCATCGAGAACGTGGTCGGCGCCGGCGGTACGCGCGGACCGGCCCAGGTCGCGAAAGCGAATCCGGACGGCTACACGCTGCTGCTGCATCACATCGGCATGTCGACGGCGCCGACGCTTTATCGCAAGCTGCCGTTCAATTCGGTCACCGATTTCGAGACTATCGGCCTGGTCACCGACGCGCCGATGAGCATCGTCACGCGGCCGAACTTCCCGGCCAAGGACTTCAGCGAGGTGCTCGCCTTCATCCGGGAGAACAAGGATAAGGTGTCCTACGCCAATGCCGGCATCGGCTCGGCTTCGCATCTTTGCGGCATGCTCTTGATGTCGGCGATTGGCGTGCAGATGACAACCATTCCCTACAATGGGACCGGGCCCGCCATGACGGACCTCATCGGTGGGCAGACGGACATCATGTGCGACCAAACCACCAACACGACGAGCCATATCAAGGGCGGCAAGGTGAAGGCCTATGGCGTCACCACGATGACGCGCGTGAAGTCGTTGGCCGATCTGCCGACACTCAACGAAGCCGGGCTCAAGGGCTTCGAGGTCGCGGTTTGGCACGGCCTCTATGCACCGAAGGGCACGCCCAGCGACGTGACCGCGAAGCTCACCGCGGCGTTGCAGGTCGCACTCAAGGACGAGAAGGTGGTCGAGCGCTTCGCCGCGCTGGGAACCGAGCCGGTAGCGCGGGCGCAGGCGACGCCCGCGGCGCACAAGAAGAAGCTGGAAGCTGAAATCGTCAAATGGCGGCCATTGATCCAGGCGGCCGGCCAATTCGCCGACTGAACGGCGTTTGTAGTTGGGTCCGGCCGGAGGCACACTCGCCTCCGGCCGGGTCCGCCGTCCGGGAGCGGACGCGGGGGAGGGGGAAATGCCGGCGTTCATCAAGAGCCCGAAGGATTTCTTCGCCGGGCTCCTGTTCCTGGTGATT
>JAABRB010000278.1 GCA_011391185.1 Betaproteobacteria bacterium | reverse complement strand
AGATCGGGTTTCTTGCTATGCGCGAGCTTGAACTGCTCGACGTGGAGAATGGCCGTATCGATCTGTCCGGCGACGAGCGGCGGGACGTCCTCGCTCAGAATGCTGACGAAGTCGACGTCGGTCTTCGACAGGCCGGCCTTGCGCAGCACCATCATGCTCAGGATTTCCGCGAAACCGCCCGGCTGCTGGATGCCGATGCGCTTGCCCTTGAGATCCCGGAGCGTCTTGATGCCGCCCTGGACGGTCATCGTCGCCTCGAGCTTCGGGGCGTTCGCCAGGACAAGCCGGGTCTTCGCCCCGTTCGCCCGGCCAATGATCGCGCCCGGCCCCGACGCCGACGCCATGTCGATGTCGCCCGATACGGCTGCCCGGAACGACTTCACGCCGCCCTCGAAGGGGAGGAGCTCCACGGTGAGCCCCTCTTCCTTGAAGTATCCGAGGTCGTTCGCGATGTAGACCGGCATGTGCACGATGTTCGGCGGCGCAGTCGGCATTCCGATCGATACCTTGCTCTGCGCGAGAACGCCGAGTGGCGCCCCGGACACCATCGCGAAGAGCACGCCCGTGAGAATTGCGCGCGGCCGAAAAGCGAACGGTTTCGTGGTCATGGTCCCCTCCTCCTCGATTCATGCTTCTGCTGAGCATCGGCAGAAAGAGCGTCCCGCCCGCGCGCCGATTGCCCCATTCTAGACGCCACGTGATGACATCGCAATCGAAGCGGGAAATTCCGATCGCCTGCCACGATTGCCGCTTGCCGGCATTGCCGCATGCCGCATGCCGCGAGCGTCGCGATCTGACTGACGCATCGGGATACGCCCGGCCCCAGGCTATATAATTTCGCGCTTGCCGTCCGAGTAGGTAAGCTTCACGGTGACCGTACCTTCATTGAGCAGCCACGGGCGCACCGCGCACGATCGGGCGCCACTCTTGTGCATCGGGTCGCTCGCAGCGATCTCCTGCGCTTCGGCAAGCGATCCGGCACGGATGATGACCATGCCCTCGCCTTCCCAGCGCTTCTCGTCGTCCGACCAGAATGGCCCGGCGCCGAACATGATGCCGCGCCGTTCCAGATCGATCTGGAACTTCAGATGCTCGTCGAGGTTCTGCATCACCGGTCCGAGCCCCCTGGTCGGCGTGGTGAGGACGACGTAGAGCTGCTTCTTCAGCATGCCTTCGCAGGCGTTGCGGACGTCCTGCGCGGTCACGACGGGTTCGCTCATGTTGCGGTTCCTCCTCCGATCGGGCACCCATCATAACCGCGCTGTTCGGAACCGACGCCGCGCGCCGAGACCCTCCGCGGTTGCGCCCGCGCGTAGTAATATATTTCCGCGCTGATCGGCGCGAACTCTGCCTCCGAGTGAAGCTAATCGGAAGGCAGCGATGACTCGTTCAGAGCATCCCTGATCCCGACCCGGTCCGACCCTATTCACACGCCAGGATCTTCAGCATGAAACTCGACACCCGCTCCGAAACCACCGCTCCGCGGCGTTTCCCGCTGCACATTCACGTCGGGACCCTCACCATCGCCCTGATCATTCTCACGGGAGGGATCATCGGCTGGTACAACTACGCGCAGAGCTCGCGGATCATTTTCGCTACCGCGGACCGGGTGTTCGACGATCTGCATCGCGAGGTGGCGACCGATCTCGCCAACGGGTCCCGCCTGAACCACACCACGATCGAGATGCTCTCGCGCTCGGGTCTCTCCGAGGCACGGAACACCGAGGCACGTTTGGCGTTCGTGCCCCTGCTCCACGCGGCGCTCGCGCACAACGATCGGCTCTATTCCGTATACGCCGGCTACGGGGACGGCGCGTTTTTCCAGCTCGCGCCACTGGCGACTGTGGCGCGCCGCGAATTCTTCAAGGCGCCTGCCAACGCCACGTTCGTCGTGTGGTCCATCGACCACGGCGGATCCGACGCCACATCGACGTACCGGTTCCTGGACAAGGACCTGAAGCTCGTCGCCGAGCGACGCTACGACGGACCGCCATACGATCCCCGCCAGCGACCCTGGTACGCCGCGGCCCGAAAAGTCGAAGGCATCGCGGTCACCGCGCCTTATGTGTTTTTCTCGCACCACGAGGTGGGCGCGACCGTTGCGCGCCGTGGCAATGGCGGGGCAAGTGTCGTTGCGGGAGACGTGACGCTTGCGCAGCTCTCCGACATCCTGGCCCGCCAGCGCGTCACGCCCTCGACCGAACTGGCCCTTCTGACCGAAGGCGGAAAAGTCCTCGCCTATCACGACCCGAGCAAGGTCGTGCACCGGGGCGCCGCGGGGGAACCCGCGGGTCTTGCCACGCTCGAGTCGCTCCGGCTGCCGGTCCTCGCCCAGGTCGTTGCGCACCGCGGTGAGCGGAACGGCTTGCTCGACTTCGACTGGAACGGCCGCGATTGGAAAGGGGCCCGCCGGTCGCTGCGTATCACCGATGAGGCCACGGTCCAGCTCATCATGGCGGCACCGGAATCGGAGCTGGTCGCCGAGGCAGACCGGATGCGCTGGCAGTCGATCCTCGTCACAGTGCTGCTCGTCCTGGCCGCCGCGCCGCTCGCGTGGCTCGCTTCCCGCATGATCTCGACACCGCTCCGCCGGCTTGCGACCGAGACCCAGGCGATTCGCGAGTTCGACTTTCGCAAACCCATCGCCACGCGCTCCTTGGTTCTGGAGATTGATCGCCTGGCGGGCGCGATGGACGCAATGAAGCAGACCGTGCGCAACTTTCTCGGCATCTCGACGGACCTGTCGGCCGAGTCCCGCTTCAACGCACTTCTCCGGAGGGTGTGCCAGGAGACGATGAGCACCGTCGACGCTGACGCCGGGATCGTCTATCTCGTCAGCGACGACGAGCGGACGCTCGTCCCTGCGGAGATCGATCTGAGATCGCCGGCACCTCCCCTGGCCGCGGACAGGATCGCTGCCATATCGCTCGCCGCAAACGATGGACAAGACAGTGTGGCCCGCGCGGCGCACGAGGGCGAGCCCCGGACTTTCGTCGTGCCGAAAGCGAACGCCCGATCGCTGGGCGATGGCGCCGAGTCGCTCTTCGCTGCGCTCGACTGCGAGGGGCTCGAGGCCCTCGCGGTCCCCCTGAAGAACGTGCAGGGCAGCGTGGTCGGGGTACTTTGCCTGCTGCACCGGAGCGCACACGCCGACCCGGTCGCGATGGCCGGAAGCGAGCGTGTCGCATTCGTGCGGGCGCTCGCAGGCGTTGCCGCCGTCGCCATCGACAACCAGAGGCTGCTGAAAGCTCAGAAGGATCTGCTGGACGCGTTCATCAAGCTGGTGGCCGGCGCGATCGACGCCAAATCTCCGTACACGGGTGGGCACTGCCAGCGCGTTCCGGCGATCACCCGCCTCCTCGCCCAGGCGGCCTGCGATTCGGACGCCCCGCCATTCAAGGCGTTCACCCTCGACGAGCAGGAATGGGAAACGCTCGACATCGCGTGCTGGCTCCACGACTGCGGCAAGGTCACGACGCCCGAATACGTGGTCGACAAGGCCACCAAGCTCGAGACGCTCTACGACCGGATCCACGAAGTTCGCATGCGCTTCGAGGTGCTGAAGCGCGATGCCGACATTGCCTGCCTGAAGGAAATCGCGGCCGGCGCAAGCCCCGCGCAGGCGATTGCGCGCCGCGATGCGGAATGGGGCGCGCTGGATGCCGACTTCGGTTTCGTGGCCGAGTGCAACGAAGGCGGCGAGTTCATGGCGCCCGAGCGAGTCGAGCGACTCCGGCGCATCGCCGCGCGAACCTGGCAGCGCACGCTCGACGACCGGATCGGTATCTCCTGGGAGGAGAAGGCGCGCAAGAGCGGCAGCCCGGCACAACCACTTCCGGTGACCGAGCCGCTCCTCGCCAACCGGCCCGAGCACCTCGTTTCCCGCCCCGAAAGCGAGCGCATCCCGCGGGACAATCCGTGGGGGTTCAAGCTCGACGTCCCGGAGCACAAGTACAATCGCGGGGAGCTGCACAACCTGTCCGTTGCGCGCGGCACGCTCTCCGCGGAAGAGCGGTATGCGATCAACGACCATATCGTGCAGACGATCATCATGCTTTCCAAGCTGCCGTTCCCCAAGCCCCTGCGTCGGGTGCCCGAGTTCGCCGGCGGACACCACGAGAAGCTGGACGGCACCGGATACCCCAAGCGGCTGACGGTGGACGAGATGAGCCTCCCGGCGCGCATGATGGCCATCGCGGACATCTTCGAGGCGCTCACCGCGAGCGACCGGCCGTACAAGAAGCCGAAGAGCATCTCCGAGGCGATCAAGATCATGAGCTTCATGCGCAAGGACCGGCACATCGATCCCGAGCTGTTCGAGCTCTTCCTCACGTCCGGGGTCTACCGGGCGTACGCCGAGCGCTTCCTTGCACCCGATCAAATCGACGCGGTGGATATCGCCGCATACGTGGCCGCCGCATGATCCGGGCGGGTGCATGACCAACGGGGTCTGGCTCGCGCTCGGCGCGCTTGTCTGCTATGGCCTGTCGGACCTGGTTTACAAGCGTGCCGCGATGACGGGCGTGCCGGCCCACCAGTTCATGATGGTGCAGACGTGGTTCTTCCTTTCCCTCGTCACCCTGTACGGCATCGTCACCGGAACGCTCGTGCTGGGGACGGCCTCGCTGTGGGGCGCCGCGGCCGCGGTGTTCGCCTTCACCGGCTTCTACAACTTCGCCCAGAGTCTCAGGAGCGGATCGGTCAGCGTCAATGCGCCGATTTTCCGGTTGAGCTTCGCGGTGACGGCCACGCTCGCGGTCGTCCTGCTCGACGAGCCGTTGACCGGGAGCAAGCTGGCAGGCATCGGGCTGGCGCTGACTGCGGCATGGCTGCTGCTCGGCGGCGGGCACGGCGGCGCAGCGCGCAAGACGGCCGCCACATCGCTCGTGCGTGTCCTGGTCGCGACCGTGACCGTGGGCATCGCCAATCTCCTCTACAAGTATGGACTGCTTGCCGGGGCGACCCCGGC
>JAABRB010000277.1 GCA_011391185.1 Betaproteobacteria bacterium | reverse complement strand
ATTGGGCTGCGGGCAAGGGGCGCCCGGGCGTGAGCGTCCTGCCGGATCTATCCGCGCGCAGCGCAGAGGATGTCGCCCGCCGAGTGCGCGCCGCAAAAGGCGAAGACGATCTCGTTGTCGTCTCGGTTCACTGGAGCGACAACTGGGGCTACGACGTCACGGATGCCGAGCGCGAATTCGCGCACGCTCTGATCGATACGGCGGGCGTGGACGTGTTGCACGGCCATTCCTCGCACCATCCGAAGGGCATCGAGATCTACCGCGACAAACTGATCCTGTACGGCTGCGGCGACTTCCTGAACGACTACGAGGGCATCGGCGGGTACGAGTCGTTCCGCGCCGAGCTCGCGCTGATGTATTTCCCGACCGTGGATGCCGCGAGCGGGAGGCTCCTCCGACTCGTGCTGACGCCGATGCAGATTCGCCGCTTTCGCCTCAATCGCGCGCAGGACGCGGACGCGCGCTGGCTCGCGGCGATGCTGAGCCGCGAGGGAAGCAAGCTCGGCACGCGCGTCGAGCCCGAAGCCGGCAACCGGCTCGTGCTGCGGTGGGACTGATCTGATGCGCATCACGTTCCACGGCGCCGCTGGCGAGGTCACCGGCAGCTGCTACCTCGTCGAGTCCGACTCCGCGCGCTTCCTGGTCGACTGCGGACTCTTTCAGGGCGGCAAAGATCCTGCATCCAAGAACCTCGCGGCGTTCGCGTTCGACGTCCGGTCGATCGACTTCGTCCTGATCACCCATGCGCACTTGGACCACTCCGGGCTGCTGCCCCGCCTGGTCGCCCTCGGCTACCGCAATCCGGTCTACTGCACCGATGCCACCGCGGACCTCCTGCCGATCATGCTGCGGGACAGCGCATACATTCACGAGCGGGAAGCCGAGTGGGAGAACGCGCGGCGCGGCAAGAAGCCGAAGAGCGCGGCGGCAGTGGCGCCTCTCTACACGGTCGCCCAGGCCGAGGCCAGTTTTCCGCTGTTGCAGGGCGTTGGCTACCGGCAGGCGCTCGGGCCGCACCGGGGCGTGCGGGTCACCTTCCAGGATGCGGGCCACATCCTCGGCGCCGCAATCATCGAGGTCCACGTTCGCGACGCCGGACGCGAGCTGAAGCTCGTCTTCTCGGGGGATCTGGGGCAGCCGGGGCGGCCGGTCGTGCGCGATCCCACCCCGATCGAGGCCGCCGATGCACTGCTCGTCGAGTCGACCTACGGCAATCGCAACCACAAGGGATGGGAGGTGACGCGCGATGAGCTTGTCGACGCGGTCGAAGACACGCTGCGCAAGCGTCACGGCAACCTCATCGTGCCGGCGTTCGCGCTCGGTCGCACCCAGGAGCTGGTCGCGCTTCTCGCCCAGCTTGCAATCGCCGGGCGCATCGGCCGACTGGACGTGTTCGTCGATTCACCGCTCGCCTACGCCGCCACACAGGTCACGCTGAAGCACGCTGAGCTGCTCGACGCCGAGACGCGCGAGGGGCTCGCGAAGTTGCTCAAGGGAGAGCTTCCAGTGCGCGTGCACTTTACCGAAGACGTAGCCGACTCCAAGCGGCTCAACCAGATTCGCGGCGGCGCGATGATCATTTCCGCAAGCGGGATGTGCGACGCCGGGCGCATCAAGCACCATCTCAAGCACAACATTGCGCGGCGCGAGTGTTCGATCCTCTTCACCGGATTCCAAGCCGAAGGCACGCTCGGAAGGCGCATCGTGGAAGGCGCGCGCAACGTGCGCCTGTTCGGCGAGTCCGTGCCGGTGCGTGCGAAGGTCTGCACGTTGGGCGGCCTCTCGGCGCACGCCGACCGAACCGCGCTGCTCGGGTGGTTGCGCAATTTCCGCCGTCCGCCGGGTCGCGTGTTCATCGTTCACGGTGAGCTGGAGACCGCGCAGTCCTTCGCGGAGAGCCTGCGCCGCGAGCTGGGCTGGCATCCGTTGGTGCCGCGCCACGGCGAGAGCGACACGATCTGAGATCGCAACCTCCCGCCCGCTGCGGCGAGGAATCCCGAGGGCAGCAGCGCTGGTCGCGGCGCCCAGGTTGCGAAGTCGTCCCGGGATGGGGAACCCCGTCCGCATACCGCCGGCCCTGTGCGTCTATGCCCTGCGATTGCGAGGCTCGCGAATGTGCTCCATCACCTGCATGCCGGTCTGATCGGCGGTCACCCGGCATTGCGCGCGCCGATTGGCACGGTCGTAGGCGTTCGCATGATGAAACGGCCGCAGGTTCTCGAGCACGTCGGGACCGCCGAGCGAGACGTTCTCGACCTTCTACCCGAACTCGGCGCTCTCCTTGCCGAACTGGTTGCGCCTGATCCCCGCGCCGCATTCGTCCCTGCGCCAGATCTCGGCGGGGAATTCAGTGAACGCGCGCGCCTTTTGCCACACCTGCCCGATCGTCTCTTCGCTGAACGCCACGGTGCTCACCTCGTTCGGATACCGCGCCGATTCGGCAATGCATCTCTTCGATAACAGCGTACAGTGGGTCGTCCCACGCCTGGTTGACTCACGTCAAAGGGTCTGCCGTCATCGCCTGCGCCGGAGGGCGAGCACCTGCCGAGCGAAGGCGGCGCTTGAGGAATATCAAGAGGGTCGCTTGGCCGACGCGCTAGATTTGCGTCGGGAGCCCTGCGATGGATGGTAGCTGAATGAGCGCATCGGAAACGCCTCAGCGCTCCGCGAAGGAACTCGACGCCGCGCTCGCCGCGGCCAAGGCGTGCCTCGCGCGTGGCTGGTCGGTCGTTCCGATCGAGCCGCGCGGCAAGCGACCGACGGTGGCGTGGCTCGAGTATCAGCACCGCCCGCCCACCAAAGAAGAGGTCGAGCGGTGGTTTCATCGCCGCCACGGCGCGAACCTCGGGATCGTCACCGGTGCGGTCTCCGGGCTCGTGGTGCTCGACGTCGATCCACGGCACGGCGGTGATGCGAGCCTTGCGGCGCTCGAGGCCGACCACGGCCCGCTGGAGCACACTGTCGAGGCCGCGACCGGCGGCGGCGGGCGGCACCTCTACTTCGCGCATCCGGGCGGCACCATGCCGAACCGCGTGGGGCTCGCTCCCGGAATCGACTTGCGCGGCGACGGCGGGGTCGTCGTCGCGCCGCCCTCGATCCATCCGAGTGGGCGCCGCTACGCATGGGTCCCGGGGCGTGCGCCGGACGAAGCGCGTCTCGCGCCGATCCCGCGCTGGCTCATTGCGCTCGTGCGGGCGCCAGCGCAAACACGCCATGATCGAGCTTGACGGCGCCTACGGCGAGGGCGGCGGGCAACTCGTGCGCACTGCGGTCGCGCTTGCCGCAGTGACCGGAACGCCGATCCGGATCTTCAACGTGCGCGCCGGCCGCGCGAAGCGTGGCCTCGCGCCGCAACACCTCGCGGCGGTGCGCGCGGTCGGCGAGCTGTGCGGCGCGCGCACCGAGGGGCTCGCGCTGCGCGCCGAGCGCTTCGCGTTCGTGCCCGGCCCGCCGCGCGGCGGCACGTTCCGTTTCGACGTCGGCACTGCGGGGAGTGTGACGCTCGTGCTGCAGGCGGTGCTGCCGGTGCTGCTCGCCGCGCCAGGCGCTTCTCGCGTGAGCGTCGTCGGCGGTACCGACGTGCGCCAGGCGCCGCCGGCCGACTATTTCACGCAGGTCCTGCTGCCACTGCTTGCACGGATGGGGGCGCGGGTGGCCGCGCGCATCCGGCGCCGCGGCTATTTTCCGCGCGGAGGCGGGGAGATCGTGCTCGACGTCGAGTCCGGCCGCCTGCGTGCCCTCGATCTCGACACGTCGGGCGCGCTGGTCGAGCTGGGCGGCTTAGCGCACGTCGCGCACCTTCCCGACCACATTGCCGTGCGCATGCGCGGCGCGGCACTCGGGGCGCTCGGCCCTCTCGCAGCGCGTGCGCGCATTGCGACTTCGGTCATCGCGGGCGAAGAGGCGATCGGACAAGGCGGCGCGATCGTCGCGTGGGCGCGGATGCAGGCGAGCGTGCTTGGCGCAGCGCGCGTGGCGGAGCGCGGCGTGCGCGCCGAGGCCCTCGGCGACGCCGTCGGGCGCGCACTCGTGGAGGATCTCGCGAGCGGTGCGGCTCTCGATGCGCACGCCGCCGACCAGATCCTCGTCCATCTCGCGCTTGCAGGCAGCGCCGGCTCGTTCACGACGCGCGCGCTCTCGCGCCATGCGCTCACCGCGATATGGCTGATCGAGCGGTTGCTTCCGGTGCGCTTCAGCCATTCGCAGGACGGGCCGCGCGTGCGCGTGAGTCTCGCTCCCGCGGGCGGTAGCGCGCCATGAAATGGCCCAGGCAGCCCTCTCGGATAGAAAAGCGGTGGAAGAGTTCGCCGTGCGCCGCCGCGCATCGGCCCGATGGCTGGCGCGTGCGCATTGAAGGCAATATGGCTCTCCCTTGAGAACGCGCGCGCTGTTCGGCGCGCGATGATCGAGAGCTATCCCGCCCGATAGCCTAAAGGTTGATCGCGGTCAAGCACGATGGCATCGCAATGTCAGGACCCATCGCGAAATTCAAGGGCAGCGCTTGACCTCCGTCAACGCGTTTTTCCCCATGCGCGACTCTATTGGCGGCCTGGCACAGCGTCGAATCAGACGGGCGTCTGGTGAAAATTCCTTCGCCCGCGATACCCGGCGAGCCCTGGATCGGCCTGAACCGCCTCACGCCGAGGTCGTTTGACCGCTTCGCGCGGGCATGGGCCGAGCCGCATCGCCGGCCCCGTTGCACAACCGTTCCTGCCTTGAGTTTCAGGCCGCCTGGAACAACTCCGGCACCCGTGCCGGTGCGCGCGGCGGTGCTCTCGCAGGCAAGCCCAGGTGCGTGAGGATCCGGACGATCACCGCGGGCTCCTCGATGGCCGCAATGATCCTGGACTCGGCGCCACACTGCGGGCAGTGCTCGAGGTCGATGTCGAACACGCGCTTGAGCAGGCGCGCCCAGCCCATGCGCGCCGATGTGTGTGCGTGCTCCTCGGCGTGTTCACTTGGTTTCTGCGCCGGGCCCGGCACGATCGCGGCGCG
>JAABRB010000029.1 GCA_011391185.1 Betaproteobacteria bacterium | reverse complement strand
AGCTAGATCGCGCAAGGAGGCGCTGCGGGGTTTGATCGTGCGCGTAATTCCCCCGGTCCTGATCCTGATTGCGGGGCTCTGCGCGTGGGAAATCGCGGTGCGCATCGCTGAAGTGCCCGTCTACATCGTTCCCGGTCCGCTCGTGATCCTGCAGGCGCTGGTGCGCGACTGGCATACGCTCTTCCCCTCGCTCGTGGTCACGGTCGCGATCACCGCGGGTGCGCTCACCGTTGCGATCATTCTCGGCGTCGCGATCGCGGTGCTCTTCGCACAGTCGAAGTGGATCGAACTCAGTCTCTTCCCGTACGCAGTGATCCTGCAGGTGACGCCGGTCGTCGCAATCGCGCCGCTCATCATCATCTGGGTGCGCGACACCGCCACCGCGCTCCTGATCTGCGCGTGGATCGTCGCATTCTTCCCGATCGTGTCGAACACCACGCTCGGGCTGAACAGCACCGACCATAACCTCCTCAACCTCCTGCAGCTCTACGGCGCCTCACGGCGCCAGGCGTTCTGGTACTTGCGCATGCCGAGCGCGCTGCCCTATTTCCTGGGCGGCCTGAGGATCAGCGGCGGCCTCGCGCTCATCGGCGCCGTGGTCGCCGAGTTCGTCGCCGGCTCGGGCGGCATCCAGTCCGGGCTCGCCTACCGGATCCTCGAGGCCGGCTACCAGCTCCAGATCCCGCGCATGTTCGCGGCGCTCTTCATGATCACCGCAACGGGGATTGTGATCTTCGTCGTCCTGACGCTCGTCGCGCATTTCGCGTTGCGCCGCTGGCACGAGAGCGCGATGCGCCGGGAGGGTTGAATGATGGACGCACGCGACCTCGACCGCTTCATCGTTGCGCTCGGTGAAATCCCGCATTCGCGCGACCCTGCGGCGCTGCGCGTGAAGAGCGCCGATTTCAGCTGGTTCAGCCCGATCATGTCGGCCGCGCTCGCCGGCCGGCTCGCCGAGCTCGTCGTCGCGCCGCGCACCGAGGCGGAGGTGGTGCGGGTGGCCGCGGCCTGTGCCCGCAACCGCGTGCCGCTTGTTGCGCGCGGCGCAGGCACCGGAAACTTCGGCCAGGCGGTGCCCCTCGCCGGCGGCGCGGTGGTCGAGATGCTCGGCCTCGATCGCATCACGTGGCAGAGGCCGGATGGCGTGCGCGCGCAGGCCGGCATCCGTCTCGGCGCACTCGACGAGGCGCTGCGCCGCGACGGGCGCGAGCTTCGCATGCACCCGTCGACCAAGCGGCTCGCCACGGTGGGCGGATTTGTCGGGGGCGGCCATGCCGGGGTCGGGACGGTGAACTGGGGCATCCTGCGCGACCGCGGTAACCTGCTCGGCCTGCGCGTCGTGACGATCGAAGCGAACCCCCGCGTGCTCGAGCTGCGCGGCGACGACGTCAACCTCGTTCACCACGCCTACGGCGTGAATGGCCTGATCACCGAGGTCGAGCTGCCGCTCGCGCCCGCGCACGAATGGCTCGACACCATCGTCGTGTTCGACGCCTTCGAGCGCGCCGCCGCCTTCGGCATGGCGCTCGCATCGAGCGATGGGGTGCTCAAGAAGCTGGTCAGCGTGCATGCGTGGCCGATCCCCGGCTACTTCAAGCTGCTGAAAACCTACCTGCCCGAGGGCAAGGCAGCGGCGCTGCTCATGATCGGCGCCGAGACGCGCGAGGCGTTCGAAGCCCTGGCGCGGGAGCACGGCGGCACGGTGACGCTTTGCGTGCCCGAAGCCAGTCTGGGAGCGGCCGGCGGCAAAGGAACGCCTTTGTACGAATTCACCTGGGGTCACACCACGATGCACGCGCTGCGCGCCGACCGCACGCTCACGTATCTCGTGTGCATCTTCCCGCGCGAGGATCCGCTCGGGGCGATCGAGCGCGTCCACGCCAAGCTCGGCGCCGAGGTGCCGCTGCATCTCGAGTTCAAGCGGTTCGACGGCTACCTCACCGCCGAAGGCGTGCCGCTCTTCCGCTACCAGGGCTTCGAGCAGTTGACGCGGCTCTACCAGGAATTCGAGGCCGAGGGGGTGCGCATCGCGAACGCGCACACCTTCCTGCTCCAGAATGGCGGCATGAAGAGTCTGGATGCGGCGCAGATCGACTTCAAGCGCGCGGTCGACCCGCAGCTGCTCATGAACCCCGGCAAGATCGCGGGGCTCGACGACCTGCCCGGAGGCGTCTCGGGCACCGCGCTCGAGGCGGCGCAGCTCCCTGCTTCCGGCTGGGCATACTGAGCCGTCCGCGCGCGCGGCGCAGAACCTTGCAAAGGAAACCGGTAATGGGCGTGCACGATCTACGCAGTTTCCTCGCTGCCGTGCGCGCAGCGGGCGAGCTCTACGAGATTCGGCGGCCGGTCGACCCGGTGCGCGAGCTGGGGGCAGTCCTGCGCGCCTGCGAGCGCGCCGGGAAGGCCGCCTGCTTCCATTCCGTCAAGGGGCACCAGATGCCCGTGGTCGGCGGCATGCTCGCCGCCCCGCGGCGCATCGCGCTCGCGCTCGGCTGCGAGGCGCCCGCAGTCCGCGCGCGCATGGCTGCCGCGACCGAGCGCCCGATTCCCTTCGCGCCCCATGTGGGCAACGCCCCCTGCCAGGAGCACGTGATCCGCACGCCCGACCTTTCGCAGTGGCCGATCCCGACCCATTCGCCGCTCGACGCGGGCGCGTTCGTCACCGCCGGCGTGGTGATCGCGCGCGACCCGGAAAGCGGCCGCCACAACCTCTCCTACAACCGCATGCAGATCTACGACCGCGACCGCACCGGGATCAGCATGAACATCTGGCGGCACATCAAGGCGTTCTTCGACCGGATCGAGCCGCAGGGCAAGAACCTGCCGTTCTGCGTGGCGATCGGCCCGGATCCGGTCGTGATGATGGCAGGCGCGTTTCGCTACGACGGCGACGAGTACGAGGTCGCAGGCGCGCTGCGCGGCGCGCCGATCCCGGTCGTGCGCGCGCTCACCTGCGACGTGATGGTGCCGGCGCACGCGGAGATCGTGCTCGAGGGCGAGGTGCTCGCGGGCGAGCGCCAGATGGAGGGCCCGATGGCCGAGTTCACCGGCCACTACTCCGGCGCCGACCCGAAGCACGTCGCGCGGATCACCGCGATCACGCACCGCGCGAACCCCATCTTCCAGACCATGAACGGCGGCGGCTACGAGCACGTGAGCGTCGGCAACATGATCACGCGCGAGCCGCTGCTCGAGCGCTTCGCGCGCCACATCAGCCGCCGCGTCACGGCAGTGCACCTGCCGCCTTACGCTGCGGGCTTCACCGCGATCATCGCGCTCGAGAAGCCCGAGCCGGGCGAGGCACGCAACGTCGCGCTCGCCGCGATGGCCGCGCATGTCAACTTCAAGACCGTGATCGTGGTCGACTCGGACGTCGACATCTTCGATCCCGCAGACGTGATGTGGGCGCTCGCGACGCGCACGCGCTGGGACTCCGGTTTCGTCCCGATCCCGGGCGCGCACGGCAACGAGCTCGACCCGACCTCCGACGACCACGGCGTGACGTGCAAGGCGATCATCGATGCCACGCTCACCGCCGCGGAGGCGAAGCGCTACGTCAAGGTCGCCTATCCTCCGGTCGACCTGAAGAACTACCTGTAGGCCGCTGCGTGCCGCGCTCATGAACTCTACGGCACCAGGCGCGCGCGAGGGCATCGGCAAACCCGTACCGCGCAAGGAGGACGATCGCCTGCTGCGCGGTGGCGGCTGCTACGGCGACGACTGGAACTTTCCCGGCCAGGCCTACGCCTGCATCGTGCGCTCACCGCATGCGCATGCCCGAATCCTCGACATCGACAAGTCCGCTGCCCTGGCGCTGCCCGGAGTGATCTCGGTTCTGACCGGCGAGGACGCGGCGGCCGACGGCCTCAAGCCCATTCCGACCCGCCCGGTGACCGTCAACCCGCACGAGGTCGCGCTGAAGAACCGCGACGGCTCTGAATTCGCCATCCCGCCCTACGCAGTTCTGCCTGCAGACAAGGCTCGCTTCGTAGGCGAGGCGATCGCGATGGTGCTCGCCGAGACACCGATGGCGGCGAGGGACGGCGCCGAGGCCGTCATGGTGGAGTATGACGTCCTCCCCGCGAACTGCAGAAGTGGGCGCGCGGACCAGGCGCCCCTGGTCTGGGAATCGATCGGCTCCAACGTTCTGGTCGACGCCGACGTCGGCGATGCGGCGGCGGTAGAGGCGGCGTTTCGCCGCGCTGCCCACGTGGTTCGCCTCGAGACCACGATCAATCGCGTCACCGGCGTGCCGCTCGAGCCGCGCTGCGCGCTCGCTTCGTTCGAGGACGGCCGCTACACCATCCATGCGCCCAGCGGCGGCGTGCAGCGCTTTCGCGCCGACGCGGCCGCCGCGCTCGGCGTGCCCGAGAGCGCAGTGCGCTTCGTCGCGCGCGATGTCGGCGGCAGCTTCGGCACGCGCAACTACATCTGCCCGGAGATTCCCCTGGTGGCGTGGGCGTCGCGGCGCCTCGGCCGCCCGGTGAAATGGCGCGCCGAGCGGCAGGAATGCTTCCTCTCGGACGACCACGCGCGCGACCTTTCGGTGCAGGCCGAGCTCGCGCTCGATGCGGAAGGCCGCTTCCTCGCGCTTCGCTCGGCGAACACCAGCAACGTCGGCGCGCACGCGCTCTCCTATATCCCGCTCACCAAGGGCGTGGGCGTCGCCACCTCCGTCTACCACCTGCCTTGCGTACTTTTTCGGGCGCGTGCGCTGGCGACCAACACCACGCCCACCTCGCCCTACCGCGCCGCCGGCCGGCCCGAGGTGATGTTCGTGATCGAGCGACTGATCGATCTCGCGGCGCGCCGCCACGGCTTCGACCGCACCGAACTGCGCCGCCGGAACCTGATCCGCTCGTTTCCCTACCGCAACAACCAGGGCCTGACGTACGACAGCGGCGACTATGCCGCGACGCAGGCACGTGCCCTCGCGCTCGCCGAATGGGGCGGTTTCGAGAGAAGAAGGGCCGAGGCGCGCGCGCGCGGCCGCTATCGCGGCATCGGCATGGGCAACTACATCGAGCTGAATAGCGGCGCACCGCGCGAGCGCGCCGAGATCACCGTGAAGCCCGACGGCTCGGTGGACGTGGTGCTCGGCACCATCTCCTCGGGCCAGGGGCACGAGACGAGCTTCGCGCAGCTCATCGCCGAGTGGCTCGGCGCCGGCTTTGCGCGCGTGCGCCTGCTCGCGGGCGACACCGACGTTTCCCCGACCGGCGGCGGCACCCATTCGGGGCGCTCGATGCGCATGGGCGCGGTGGTGATCAACCTTGCCTGCAAGGCGATCATCGAGAAGGGCCGGCAGGCCGCCGCGGACCGGCTGGAGGCCGCCGGCGCGGATATCGAGTTCTCGGCGGGAACATTCCGCGTCAAGGGCACCGACCGCAGCGTGAGCCTCGCCGAGCTCGCGCCGCTCGCAGGCGAGCACGACAACACCGACCCGGTGCCCTCCTTCGCGTTCGGCTGCGCGGTATGCGAGGTCGAGATCGACCCGGAGACCGGCGTTGTGGAGATCGCGCGCTACACCTCGGTGGACGACGTCGGGCGCGCGGTGAATCCCCTGATCCTGCACGGCCAGACCCACGGCGGCATCGTCGCGGGCGTCGGCCAGGCGCTCTGGGAGCGGCTCGCCTACGATCCCGAGACCGGCCAGCTGCTGTCGGCGACCTTCATGGACTACGCCATGCCGCGCGCCGACCAGTTCCCGTGGTTCACCACCGACATCAGCGAAGTGCCCTCGAGCACCAATCCCCTCGGCCTGCGCGGCGGCGGCGAAGGCGGCACCACGCCGTCGCTCGCCACGGTGGCGAATGCGATCTGCGACGCGCTCGGCATCGAGCACATCGAGCTGCCGGCAACGTCCGAGCGCGTGTGGCGGGCGATCGGGGCAAAAAGGTGAAAGCGCAGCCGCGCCATCTCGCTTGAAGGAATGGCTTCATGTCCGATCGAGCGGCGCGCGCGCGGTAATCGAAGGCGGCGGGCTTCATGAGCGCCGGCAACCATGGCAGCGCGCGCCGACCCTTGACACGCCGATCAGCGAAGGTCTATAAGTCGGGCGTCAGTCGTGGGTAGAAGCGGTCAGCTGCAGCGTCGACGGCGCAACGCCGGGGCGCGGCAGTCGGAGATTGCTCGCGGCAGCGCGTGTCATGCGCGTTCGCGACCGGGAGCCGTCCAGATGACCATCCAACCAGAAAAGCGCCGCAGGAAGGTGCCACGCGTGTCGGTCATCCGCTACGTTCCCCGGTATTTTCCTGGAGACGGATTACTCAACGGAGGGGGTTGATCATGAAAAATCGCATCGCACTCGCATCGGGATTGGGGCGGCGCCCGTGGCGGCTGGTCATGGCATTCGCCGCCGCGGCAGCGCTTGCCCCCGCGGCGCACGCGCAAGACAAAGTCACCTTCCTCACCAGCTGGTTCGCGCAGGCCGAGCACGGCGGCTTCTACCAGGCGCTCGCCACCGGCCTGTACAAGAAGCACGGTCTCGATGTCACCGTCAAGATGGGCGGCCCGCAGGTGCACGGCATGCAGCTGATGCTCGCCGGTCAGGCGGACATGCACATGGGCTACGACTTCCAGGTGCTGAAGACGCTCGAGCAGGGTGGCGATCCGGTGACCGTGGCGGTCTCGTTCCAGCACGATCTCCAGGGTCTCATGACGCACCCGGATGTGCCGAATCTCGGGAGCCTCAAGGGCAAGACCATCCTGGTCGCCACGGCCGGAAGGTCTTCCTGGTGGCCCTGGATGAAGGACAAGTACGGTTACAGCGAGGACCAGGTCCGGCCCTACACCTTCAACCTGCAGCCATTCTTTGCCGACCCGAACGTCGCGCAGCAGGCGTATCTGTCCTCCGAACCATTCCAGGCAGAGAAGGCCGGGACCAAGGCCAAGTTCTTCCTGTTCGCGCGCGACGGCTTCCCGCCCTACGGCACGACGATCGTCACCACGCAAAAGCTGGTGAAGGAGAAGCCCGACGTGGTGAAGCGCTTCGTGCAGGCTTCGCTTGAGGGCTGGAAGAGCTACCTGAATGATCAGGCGCCTGCGAACGCGTTGATCAAAAAGGACAACCCGAAGATGAGCGACGACCAGCTCGCCTACGCGATCACCAAGCTGAAGGAGCAGAAGCTCCTCACCGGCGGGGACGCCGCGAACTCCGGCATCGGCACCATGACCGCCGAGCGCTGGAAGAAGACGCACGATTACATGGTCAAGGCGGAGCTGCTCAAGCCCGATGTGGACGTGAGCCGCGCCTATACGCTGCAATTCGTGAAGGACATCCGGGTCATGCCCTGACACGGTCTGCCGGGACGCGTTCCGCCGCGTCCCGGCCGCTGTCGCACGCGAATCCAGGCGCACCCCCACCATCCGCCATGCCCGTTGTCGCACCCGCGATCGAGGCCGCTTCTGCGCGCACGCCGGTCGTCCAGGTTCTGGGCGCCGACAAGGTGTTCCAGAATGGCACGCGCGCGCTCGACCCGATCGACCTCAGCATTCGCCCCGGCGAGTTCGTCACGCTGCTCGGGCCCTCCGGATGCGGGAAATCGACGCTGCTGAACATGATCTCCAACCTGGCCGGGCCCTCGACCGGACGGCTGCTCTGGTGGGGCGGCGGCCACGACCATGTCGGCGAAGCCGGCCGCAATCTCGTCATGGTGTTCCAGGACGCCACGCTCATGCCCTGGGCGCGGGTGCAGGGGAACGTGCGCCTGCCGCTCGATCTCGCGCGCATGCCGCGTGCCGATGCGGACGCGCGCGTGGCCGATGCGCTCGCGCTCGTTGGCCTGACCGGGTTCGAGCGGCACTATCCGCGGCAGCTCTCGGGCGGCATGCAGATGCGCGTGTCGATCGCGCGAGCGCTCGTGACCGAGCCGAACCTGCTGCTGATGGACGAGCCGTTCGGCGCGCTCGACGAGTTCACCCGCAACCGGCTCGATTCCGACCTGATTCAGCTCTGGTGGAAAAAGAAGCTGACCGTCATCTTCGTCACCCACAGCATCTACGAGGCGGTGTTCCTCTCGACGCGCGTCGTCGTGATGGCGGCGCGACCGGGACGGGTGCTGAAGGAGGTCGTGATCGACGAGCCGCATCCGCGCACGGATGACTTCCGCGTCACGCAGGGCTTCGCCGCCCATGCGAAGGCGCTCTCGGAGCTGCTCGCCGAGGCGAGCGCCCAGGGGCCGACCGAATCGTGAGCCCAGCACGCAACGGCCGCATGCTGAAGTGGGGGGCGCCGATCGCGGTCGGCGTGCTGATCTTGCTCGCCTGGCACTTCGTGGTGCAAGCCTTCTCGATCTCGAAGTTCATCGTCCCGGCGCCGGCGGTCGTGCTGCAGACGCTGATCGCGGAATGGGATCTGCTCTACAGATCGCTGATGATCACGCTCAAGATCACTTTCGGCGCGTTCTTTCTGGCGGTGCTGGTCGGCACCGTCATCGCATTCCTGTTCGTGCAGAGCCGCGTGGTCGAGGCGAGCCTGTTTCCCTACGCGGTGCTGCTGCAGGTGACGCCGATCGTCGCCATCGCGCCGCTCATCATCATCTGGGTGAAGCATCCGACGATCGCGCTGGTCGTCTGCGCCACGATCGTCGCGCTGTTCCCGATCATCTCGAACACCACGCTCGGGTTGCGTAGCGTCAACCCCGGGCTGGTGAACCTCTTCCGGATGAACAAGGCGAGCCGCTGGCAGACGCTGGTCAAGCTCCGCATTCCCTCGGCGGCGCCCTACTTCTTCGGCGGCCTGCGCATCTCTTCGGGGCTCGCGCTGATCGGCGCGGTGGTGGCGGAGTTTGTCGCCGGCACCGGTGGCACTTCCGCCGGGCTCGCCTACCAGATCCTGCAGGCCGGCTACCAGATCAACATTCCGCTACTCTTCGCTGCGCTGCTGCTGATCACGGTGACGGGCGTGACGCTTTTCCTGTTGATGGTGTTTCTGTCCAAGCTCGCGCTGGGCAACTGGCACGAATCGGAAGTCAAACAGGAGACCTGAGCACCGGCGTGCAGGATTGCCGCAAGCGGCTGTGCCTGCATCGCACGTCCCGGAATTCACGATTCTCGAGAAGGAAAACCGCGATGATCATCGACATGACATGCTGTCCGACCAAGGTAGTCGACCTCGCCTGGCGCCACGATGGAGAGCCGTTCACCGGCGAGCGCCTGATCAGGATGCTGGACGGCCCGTACACGGTGAACGGCAAGCCGCGGCGCGTCGACAAGGCGTTCATCCAGCCGCCGCAGGGTAACACGATCTACACCTGGACCGACGGCGACCGGTCCGGGCGTGACGCGATCCGTCACTACATGGACTACACGGTCGAGCTGACCGAGCGCCATCCCGAGCGATTCATCGGCTGCTTCGTCTACAACCCGCGCTACGGCATCGAGAACGGCGTGGCGGAGATCGAGCGTCACGCGAAGGAGTACGGCTTCAAGATGGTGCAGTTCCACGCCAACATGCACGCCTACCGCCCGGACCGCGCGAAGGACTGGATCAGGCCCGCGCTGAAGAAATGCGCCGACTTGGGGCTCCTCGTGAAGGTGCACACCGGGGACGGCCCGTACAGCATCCCGACCGAATGGGTGCCGATCATCAAGGAATTCCCGATGGTCAACTTCGTGATGGCGCACTTCGGCGTCCAGACCGGCGGGGTCTACTGCTTCGAGCCCTTCCAGTGGGCGATGGAGCTCGCCAACGTGTACTGCGAGTCGGGCTGGTGCCTGCAGTCGCGCATCGTCGAGTTCGCGAAAGACCTGCCGAAGCACAAGATCATGTTCGGCTCGGACACGCCCCCGAACGAGCCGGGCATGTGGATCCGGCTGCTCGAGGTGCTGTGCATGGAGCCGCCCCAGGGCATGAACCTCGACGAGGACACGCTCGAGGATTACCTCGGCAACAACCTCGCGCGAATGATCGGCCTCGACCCCACGCCGCCGCCGCGCTCGCTCGCGGAAGCGCGGGCGCGGCTCGCCGAGCCGGTAGCCGCTTGAGAAATCGGAGAACCGCAAATGATCATCGACACCCATCTCCACCCGACCAATGTCGTCGACGAGGCCTGGCGCCACACCGGCGAGCCCTTCAACGGCGAGCGGATGCTCAAGATGATGGACGGCCCGTACATGATCAACGGCAAGCCGCGGCGCATCGACATGGGGTTCGTCCAACCCCCGCCGGGCAACACCGTGTATCGGGACGGCATGCGCACCGGCCGCCAGGGGATCCGCGACTACATGGCCTATTGCGCAGAGCTCTGCCAGAAGTACCCGGACCGCTTCATCGGTGACTTCAGCTTCAACCCGCGCTGGGGGCCCGAGGAGGGCGCCGCCGAGCTCGAGTTTCACGTCAAGGAGTACGGCTTCAAGATGCTGAAGCTGCATTCCAACATGCACAATTACCGACCCGACCGCGCGCTCGACTGGCTGCGCCCGGCAATGAAGAAATGTGCGGAGCTCGGCGTCGTCGTCCTGATCCACACCGGCGACGGCCCGTACAGCATCCCGACGCAGTTCTACCCGGTCATCCGCGAGTTCCCGATGGTCAACTTCATCATCGGGCACTTCGGTATCCAGACCGGCGGCAACTACTCGTTCGAAGCGTTCTGGATGGCGATGGACACGCCGAACGTGGTGTGCGAATCCGGCTGGTGCTTCCAGTCGCGCATCGTCGAGTTCGCGAAGGAGCTGCCGCGGCACAAGATCGTGTTCGGCACCGACACGCCGCCGAACGAGCCCGGGATGTGGCTGCGCGAGCTGGAGGTCCTGTGTGCCTCCCCGCCGCAGGGCATGGACCTGGACGAGGACGGGCTCGAGGACTACATGGGCAACAACATTGCGCGACTCGTCGGCATCACCCCGACGCCGCCGCCGCGCACCATGGACGAGGCGCAGGCCCGGCTGAAGGACACCTACGCCGGTGTGAAGGTCTGAGCCGGCGCGCCTGCCGAATCAGGGGCACCCGATGACGCAGCCGCCTATCGAGCAGGATTTCCATCGGTTCCTCGCGCGCTATCGCGCCGAGCAGCCGGAGGACGTGCTCGTCTTCGACGAGGAGGTCTCGGCCGACCAGGAGGCGACCGGCGTGATCTGGACGCTCGCGGCGCGCGGCGAGCATCCGCTGCTCGTGTTCGAGCGCGTCGCGGGCCTCGACACGCGGGTGGTCACCAACGTGTTCGGCTCGCGTGCCCGGATCGCGCGGATGCTGGGCGTTGAAGCGGCGAAGCTGCACGCCGGCTACCAGGCGCGCACCGCCCGCGCGCTGGATCCGCGCGACGTCGGCACGGGTCCGGTCCTCGAGTCGGTCGAGCAGGGTTCGATCGACCTCGGCACGCTCCCGATGCTGCGCCACTTCGAGACGGATCGCGCGCCCTACATCACCAGTGGCGTCATCGTCGCCGAGCATCCGGACGGCGGTGGCGGGAATCTGAGCTACCACCGCGCGATGCTTCGCTCGAAGACCGAGCTCGCCACGAGCCTGCACTCGCGCGGCCACCTATGGCGCCTGCTCGCGCTCTACGCCGAGCGCAGTCGTCCGATGCCGGTCGCGATGGTGATTGGCGCACATCCGCTGTTCATGCTCGCCGCTTCCGCGCGAGTCGGCTTCGGCGTGGACGAGCGGCGCATCGCCGGCGGGCTCTTTGGAGCGCCGCTCGAAGTGGTGCGCACGCCGCGCCACGGCATCGCGGTGCCTGCGGCGGCCGAGTTCGTGCTCGAGGGCGTGATCGAGCCCGGCGTCGAGGTCGATGAGGGCCCCTTCGGCGAGTTCACCGGCTATTCCTCGTACCGTTCGACCAAGAACCTGTTGCGCGTGGAATCGCTGCTCCGCCGTCGCGATGCGATCCTGGTCGACATCGCCGGGGGTAATTCGGCCGAGCACCTCAATCTCGGCCGGTTGCCGCGCGAATCCGAGATGGCCGAGAAGCTGATCGAACGGTTCCCGAGCGTCACGACGCTGCACTATCCCAGCTCCGGCGTGCACTTCCACGCCTACGTGGCGCTCAAGGCGCGACGCGAAGGCGAGGCGCGCCAGGTGATGCTCGCGCTGCTCGGCTGGGATCCCTACCTGAAGACCGTGATCGCGGTCGACGAAGACATCGACGTCACCGACGATTCGCAGGTGCTCTGGGCGCTCGCCGCGCATTTCCAGCCGCACCGCGACCTGCTCGTGATCGAAGGGCTTCCGGGCAGCGCGCTCGACCCGTCCGCGACGGGCTCCGGCACCACCTCGCGGATGGGCCTCGACGCGACGCGCGGCGCGCAGTTCGAGGGCCTGCGCGCGAAGATTTCCGGGCACGCGCTCGCGCGCGCCGGGGAGCTGCTCGCGCGCGCGCGCCGCGGCTAGGCGCGCTCCGATCCCCGGAGCAGATTCGCGCGCCCGCCGGTGGACCGCCGCTTCCTGCTGCTGCTGCTCGCCGGCTTCGTCACCGCAGCCTCGATCGGCAAGCTCGTCCCGCACCTGCAGTGGCTGGTCGAGACCTATGGGATCTCCCTCGGTCTTGCCGGCGTACTCGCCTCCGGCGTCATGCTGCCCGGCGTGCTGGCCGGCTGGCGACTCGGCGTGATCGTCGATCGGGTCGGCGCCCGGCGTATCGCGATCGCTGCGCTCGTGCTGCATGCGCTGGCGAGCCTCGGTTACGTCTGGGCGGGCGGGTTCCGGTCGCTGCTCGTGCTGCGGCTTCTCGAAGGCATCGGCTACATCCTGTTCGTCGTCGCCGCGACCGTGCTGGTGGTTGCGGTGAGCGGACTGCGGCGCCGCGCGCTTGCACTCTCGATATGGTCGGCCTACGCGCCGGTCGGATTCGCGCTCGGGCAATGGGCATCGGCCGCGGTCGGCGGCGCCGACCGGCTTGCCGTGATCGGACTATGGCACGGTGCGATGCTCGGCGTCGCGGCGTTCCTGCTCGCTGTCGCGCTGCCGCGCGCGGCGGGAGGCGCGCCCGCCGGGTCGGGCGGAATGAGCGCGTTGCGCCATGCGCCGGCGATGCGCGCCGCGGCAGCCTTCGGGTGCAGCGTCGGCGTGCTGCTCGCCGCCGTCGCGCTCGCGCCGCTCGTGCTCGCCGCGTCGGCGGGGCTCACGATTGCCGAAACCGCGCGACTGACCGCGCTCGCCGCGCTCCCGGGCATTCTCGGGCGCTTCGCATCGGGCTGGCTGCTCGACCGCGGATTCGTGCCCCGCACCGTGTTCGGCGCCGCGAGCCTCTTCGGCGCCGCCTGCCTTCTCGTGGGGCTGCTCCTGCCGGTGCCTTTCGGCCTCGCGCTCGCCAGCTTCGGTCTCTTCCAGATCGCGATCGGCGCGCTGCCGGGCGTGCTCTCGGCGATGCTGCCGGCGGTGTCGCCAAGCCCTGCGCAGCTCGGCACCGTTTCCGGAATGAGCATGCAGATGGTGACGCTCGGCAACCTGATCGGCCCGCCGCTCGCGCTATCGGTGTACGCCGCCGCCGGGCCTGCAGCGGCGACCGCGATCCTCGTCACAGCGATCGCCGCAAGCGTCGCGCTGATCGCGAATCTTGCCGTGTTCCGCACCGCGCAGCGTTAGCAGGGTCTTGAGCACGCGCGGTCAGCGCGCGAGACAAGCGGCCAGACCGGCCTCGAGCGTGGCGCGATCGGGCAAGCGGCCGATAAACACCAGTCGACTGTTCGGCCGCTCCGCGCCCCAGGCATCGGCCGGCCGTATATCGCGGATCCGGTGGACCGCCTGGAGGACGAAGCGGCGCGAATCCCCGGCGAACGCGAGGATGCCTTTCAGGCGAAAGATATCGTCGCCCCGAACCTCGAGCAAGGCGTCGAGCCAGGCCTCGAGCCGCGCGTGGTCGAAGGCGGCTTCGAACGTGAGCGAGATCGAATCGAGCGTGGGATCGTGCTGGTGCGCATGCTCGTCGAGGAACCCCGGCTCGATCGCCATGGTGCGCGACAGGTTGAAGGCGCCGATGCCGAGGATCTCGCCGAGCGCCACCCTGGCATGGCTCGAGCGCAGGATCGGCGCGGTGCTGTTGAGCGTGCGCACGCGCTGCTCGAGCGTGTCGAGCTCGGTTTCGCCGACCAGGTCGGTCTTGTTGAGGACGATCCGGTCGGCGATGACGATCTGGTCGACCGCCTGGTTGTCACCGTGCTGCAGTGTCGGGTCGTCGAGGTGTCGGCCGGCATGCTTCGCGTCGACCAGCGTCACGATCGCATCGAGGACCACCTGCCGCACCGCGGGATCATCGAGGAAGAAGGTGGCCGCGACCGGGGTCGGGTCCGCGAGGCCGCTCGTCTCGACCAGGATGTGATCGATCCTTTCGCGTCGCTCCATCAGCTTCTGCAGGATGCGAAGCAGGTCTGCGCGCGCAGTCCCGACGCAGCAGATGCAGCCGTTCGTCAACTCGAAAATCTCCTCCTCGGCGCTGAGTACCAGGTCCGAATCGATGTTGATCTCGCCGAACTCGTTCTCGATCACCGCGATGCGGTGGCCGTGCTTCTCCGTGAGAATGTAGTTGAGGAGCGTCGTCTTGCCCGAGCCGAGGAACCCGGTCAGGATCGTCACCGGGATGGGCTGCGCGGACGCGCTCACGCTCGGTCACCCGGCCTGCGCCGTTTCAGGGCCTCGAGCACCTGCTCGGGCGTGATCGGGTAATGCCGGAATCGCACGCCGATCGCGTCGTAGATCGCGTTCGCGATTGCGGGCCCGATCGCGATGATCGGATCCTCGCCGATGCCCTTGGCACCGAAGGGGCCGCCCGGGTCAGGCGCAGTCTCCAGGAGGATCGTGCGAATCGGCGGCATATCCAGGGAAAGCGGCATCTTGTAATCGACGAAGCTCGGGTTCAGCGAGCGCCCGTTCGCCGGATCGATCAGGTAGTCCTCGGTGAGCGTGTGCCCGATTCCCTGCTGGACGCCGCCCTCGATCTGTCCTTCCGCGGCGACCGGGTGGATCACCCTGCCGATCTCGTGCACCGGAATCACCTGCAGCACGTCGACCTGGCCGGTTTCGACGTCGACCCGCACCTCGACGAAGTGCGCGGCGAACGAATAGGATTTGGTCGGCGAATAGGTCGCGGATGCGATGAGCTGCGCCGATGGCACGCCTTTTTTCGGGCAGACCGCGTCGCGCACACTCAAGCGCCGGTCGGAGCCCTTCACGGTGATCTCGCCCGCGCGGATCTCGAGGTCCGTCACGGCGGCCTCGAGCGCATCGGCCGCGAGATCGAGCACCTGCTTCTTCACCTCGGCGGCCGCCATCTGCGCGGCGCGGCCGCCCATATAGGTCGTGTGGCTCGCGAACGCACCGATGTCCCAGGGCACGACGTCGGTGTCGCCGTGGACGACCGAGACGTCCTCGAAGCGCACGCCGAGCTCCTCGGCGACCACCTGCGCGAGCGCGGTGTGCGCCCCGGTGCCGAGGCCCGTCGCGCCAGTGAAAAGCTGCACCGTGCCGTCCTCGTTCATCCGCACCGTCGCGTTGCCCTGCTCCTTGATCCCCGGGTACGCGCTCGAGCCGTGCATCTCGCAGCCCATGCCCCAGCCGTGCCGCAACGTGCCCTGATCCCGCGCTCCGCGGCGCACCGCGGGCCAGCCGGACTCCTCGATGCCGCGCCGGATGCAGTCCTCGAGGCCATGCCCGACGATCGGATGGCCGGAGGGCGCGATGTCGCCCTCGCGCACGGCGTTCGCGAGCTTCAGCGCGGCCGGATCCATGCCGAGCCGCTCGGCGGCTTCGTCCATCTGGATGTCGAGCGCGTAATAGGTCTGCACGACTCCGTAGCCGCGGTAAGCGCCGGCGATCGGCGTGTTGGTGTACACGCACTCGCCCTCGAGCAGCGTGTTCGTGCAGCGAAAGAGGGACGTGAGCGCCGACGTGCCGACCGCGGTCACGCCGGGACCGTGCGAGCCGTAGGCGCCGGAGTTGAACGTGACGCGCGCTTGCCTCGCCGTGACGGTGCCGTCCTTCCTGAATCCCTGCTTGAGCCAGACCGTTCCCGGGTGGCGTGAGCGGCCGCCGAGAAACGTTTCCTTGCGGGTGAGCTCGAGGCGCACCGGCCGCCCGGTTTGCCTCGCGAGTAGCGCGCACAGAAACTCGGTCTGGAAAAGGTCCTGCTTGGCGCCGAAGCCGCCGCCCATGTGGTCCACCAGGACACGAACCTTGTTGTGGGGCACGCCAAGCACTTCGGCCAGAATGCCGCGCACCATGAAGGGCGTCTGGGTCGAGATCCAGATGGTGAGCTTGCCCTCGTCATCCCATTGGCAGACGCAGACATTCGGCTCCATGTAGGCCGGCGTGGGTCGGCCCATCTCGTAGGTGCCCTCGATGACGAGATCGGCCGCGGCGAATCCCTTCTCGATGTCGCCGCGCCGGATCAGCACCGGATCGACGACCAGATTGTCGCTGCGCTCGTGAATGCGTGGTGCGTTTGGCGCGAGCGCCTGCGCGACGGAAAGCGCGGCCGGCAGCACATCGTACTCGACTTCGATCAGGTCAAGCGCCTCCTCGGCGATCTCTTCCGTGATCGCGGCGACCGCGGCGACCCCCTCGCCCCAGTAGCGCACCGTGCCGTCGAGAATGTACTGGTCCTTGGCGAGCGACGCGGAGCGCGGATGGGGCGAGCCGAAGTGCAGCACGCGCGGCACGCTCTCGTGGGTCAGCACGGCCTTCACGCCCGGGAAGGCGAGCGCCTTCGATGCTTCGATGTGCCGGATGCGTGCGTGCGCCACGTCGCTGCGCTTGATCTTGGCGTGCAACATCCCCGGAAGCGCGAGGTCGCCGGCGTATTGCGCCGCGCCCGTGACTTTGCCCCGCACGTCGGGCCGCTCCACGCTCGTGCCGATGACCGACGGATCGCTCATCGCCCGTTCGCCCTGATTTGCTTCGCCGCGGCCTGGATCGCCGCGACGATCTTGGTGTATCCGGTGCAGCGGCAGATGTTGCCGGCGATGCCGAACCGGATCTCTTCCTCGCTCGGATCCGGATTCTCGTCGAGGAGCGCTTTCGCCATCATGATCATCCCCGGCGTGCAGAACCCGCACTGCGCGCCGCCGGATCGGATGAAGCTCTCCTGGATCGGGTGCAGCGCCCCGGGCGAGCGCTGCAATCCCTCGATCGTGACCACGTCCCTGTCCTGCGCCTCGACGCCGAGCACGAGGCACGAATTCACCGGCTTGCCGTCGAGGATCACGGTGCAGGCGCCACAGTCGCCGACGTCGCAGCCCTTCTTGGTGCCGGTGAGTCCGGCTTCGCCGCGCAGCACGTCGAGCAGACTCCGGTACGGCTCGACCGCGAGCTCGTGCCGCTCGCCGTTGATCCGGAGCGTGACCATCTGCTTCATGATGCTTCCTCCACCGCACGCTGGAGCGCACGGCGCGTGAGCACCTCGACCATCTCGCGGCGATACGCGGCGCTGCCGCGTACGTTGCTGATCGGGCGCGATTCGTCGCGCGCGACACGCGCCGCCTCCGCAAGCCGCGCCGCATCGGGTACCTGCCCGGCAAGCAGCGCTTCGGCGCTCCGGGCGCGGATCGGCGTCGGCGCAACCGCGCCAAGGCAGATGCGCACCTCGCGGAAGCGCCCGTGCTCGAGCGCGACGCAGACCGCGACGCCGACCGTGGCGAGCTCCATCGCCTTGCGCCGGCCGTGCTTGATGTACGCCTTGCCGCAGCGCACGGGCGGCGGCGGCACGATGATCTCGGTCAGCAACTCGTCCGGGCGCAGTCGCGTGCGCCCCGGACCGGTGAAGAAATCCTCGAGCGGCAACTCGCGCGCGCCTTCGCCGCCGTAGAGCCGCACGCGTGCGCCGTCGGCGATCAGCGGCGGAAGCGTATCGGCGGAGGGCGAAGCGCGACAGATGTTTCCGGCGAGTGTGGCGCGATTCCGGATCTGAATCGACCCGAGCTCGCGCAACGCCTGCCAGAGCCCGGGATAGTGCCGGTGGACCTCGGGCATAACCTCGAGTGAGCGCGCCGGCACGAGCGCCCCGATCCGCAGCCCTTCGCGCGGGTCGTAGCTGAACGTGTCCATGCCTGGAATACCCTTGATATCCACTATGTACTGCGGCCGGCGCAGGTGCTCCTTGATCTCGACCAGCAGGTCGGTGCC
>JAABRB010000276.1 GCA_011391185.1 Betaproteobacteria bacterium | reverse complement strand
ACTCGGGTACGCGGCCGGCACCGACCTCGAGGCCGCCTCGAGCTTTCTCGCGAACCTCAGTCTGCTGCTGGTGTTCCTGGCGACTCTGCTCGGAACGGGCATCCTCGCCTCGCGAAAGTTGACGGCCGGTTGGCGCACGAGCTCCCCAACGCGCTCGCAGGACAGGACGGATGGATCAGGCTAGGTTCCAGAAAGCAGAAGGTTCACCGCGGCCCGCGGCGCGGCAGCTCGAGGGTCGCCCGCAGGCCCCGCGGCGTCCGGTTCTCCAGGCGCAGCGTGCCGCCGTGGCTCGCGGCGATGTCGCGCGCGATGGAGAGACCCAGCCCGACACCCCCGGTCTCGCGGCCGCGCGACGCGTCGAGCCGCTCGAACGGCTCGAGGACGCGCGCGAGATCGGGCGCGGGAATGCCCGGGCCTTCGTCCTCGACGACGAGGCGGAGCGATACAGGAGTGTCCTCGATGCGCAGCGTCGCGCTTCCGCCGTAGGTCTGGGCGTTCTCGAGAAGGTTGGTCAATGCCCGGCGCAGCGCGAGCGGACGGCCGTCGTACGGTTGCTCCGCCCGACCGGAGACCTCGATCGCGCGCCCCGTCGCCGCGAAGTCATCGGCGACGCCTGCTGCGAGGCCGTTCACGTCGACGTGGCGAACGGGCTCGGCCTCCTTGAGTCCGCGCAGATAGTCGAGCGTCATGTCCACCAGGCGCTGCATGTCGTCGAGGTCCGCCTGCAGCTTTTCCCGCAGCGCGGGATCCTCGAGCATCTCGGTGCGCAGTCGCAGGCGCGTGATCGGCGTGCGCAGGTCATGGGACATTGCCGACAGCGCGCGCGTGCGCTGGTCCACCAGTCCCCGCAGGCGGGATTGCATCTCGTTGAACGCGCGCGCGGCCTCGCGCGCCTCCCGCGGGCCCTCTTCTGGGAGCGGCGGCCGCGCAAGATCCTCACCGAGGCTGCGCGCCGCGGCGCCGAGCGCGCGCAGCGGCCGTGTGACCCCCCGCACCGTGAGCAGCGCGACGGCGGCGACGATCGCGAGCACCAGTCCGAGCGAGTACAACAGGGACGCGCTCGGATGCGGGAAGCGCATGGGGGCCGTGCGGAAACGCGCCCAGGAGCCATCCTTCAAGCGCACGTCGATCGTCAGGCCGCTCATCATCGGCATAGCGTGTCCACCGGCAGCGCCGGCGCGGTAGTCGTACCGGCCGCCAAGACGCTGGTTCAGGGCGCTGGCAAAGGGCGGCGGGAGCCATCCCGGCCCGGCCGGCACGCTCGATAGACCGGTCTCGACCACGACCTCCGCGCCGGAAACGGTGCGCGCGTACGCGGGACGTTCGCTCGCCGGAAGACGATCGAGCGCGTCGGCTTCCGCGGCCACGCGGTTCGCGACCCGCGCGAAGTAGTCGTGCGCGAAGGCCGCTTCGCCTGCGCCGCGCTGGAGCCAGAGGCTGGCGAGTTGCACCGCGACCAGGCCGACGATCACGATCAGCATCACCTGACCGAACAGGCTCGCCGGCAGGAGCCTAGCCATCAGTCGCATGATTCGCGTCGCTCGACGGCTGCGGCCAGCACGTAGCCTTGGCCGCGCACGGTCTTGATCAGACGCGGCTCCTTCGCGTCGTCGCCGATGCGCTGGCGCAGCCGGCTCACCTGGGCATCGACGGCGCGGTCGAACGGGCCGGCCTCCCTCCCGTGCAGGGTCTCCAGGATTTGATCCCGATTCAGAACGCGGTTCGGGTGGTCGAGGAAGAGCATGAGCAGGCGGTACTCGCCACCGGAAAGCGGGGTCGCGATACGGTCCGGGGAGAAAAGGAGCCGCGTCACGGTGTCCAGTTTCCAGCCGGCGAACACGAGGCAGCGCGCGGGCTCGGGTTCGAAGTCCGGCGGCAGCGCACGGGTCCGGCGCAGCACGTTGCGGATGCGCGCGAGGAGCTCGCGCGGGGCGAACGGCTTGACGAGATAGTCGTCGGCGCCCATTTCCAATCCGACGATCCGGTCGACGTCCTCGCCGCGCGCGGTGAGCATCAGCACCGGTAGCCGGGCGGTCTCCCGGCGTGCATGCAATTCCCGGCACAGGGCGAGGCCATCCTGCCCGGGCAGCATGATGTCGAGCACGACGAGGTCGGGCCGATGCCGGGCGAGCCACGCCCACATCGCGCGCCCGTCGGGCACCGCCTCGGCGGCGAAGCCGTTCTTCGCGAGGTACTCGACGAGCAGCGCGCGGATCTCCGGGTCGTCGTCGACGATGAGGATTCGATCGGGTGCGTCCACGGGGCCTTATACGGTCATGGGGCGATCGTTCCGGCGCTTTCTTGTAACGCAGCGTGACAGCGGCCGGAGCGTGACGCTGTGTCGCGAAATACCCGGTTCGCGGCAGTCATGAGCTTACATCCGCGGTGTCAAATGACAACCATGGCAGCGGCATTTGATGCCTCGCCACGGAACGGCCGAAGGGCCGGGTTGAATCGAAACTGGCACAGGAAAGGAATCGCAATGAGTACTTCCAATGGATCAAAGAAGTGGCGCAAGGCGCTCATCGGCGTGGCAGTCGTGGCGGCGTTGGGCGCGGCCGGCCTCGTGGTGGCGCATCCCGGAGCGGGTTTCGGCCCGGGCGGATTCGGTCCGGGGTTCATGCGCGGCATGGGGGCGGGAATGGGACCGGGCATGGGCCCGGCGATGATGCACGGCGGCTTCGCCGGACCGGCGGCTGCTCGGCAGCTGATGACGCCGGAGGAGCAGCAGGTGTTCATCGAGAAGATGCAGAACGCCACGACGCCCGAGGAGCGCCAGAAGCTCGCCGAAGCGAATCGCGCGGAGATGGAGAAGCGCGCGAAGGAGAAGGGCATCACGCTGCCTGAGCCGCACGGACCGTTCGGCGGCATGGGGCCGGGCGGCATGGGACCGGGTGGCATGGGACCGGGCGGCATGGGACCGGGGATGATGATGCGCGGCATGGGGCCCGGCGCTGCGGGCGTGTTCCGCGGTCCGATCGGCGGGCCGAACGCCGCAGGCGTGCAGCATGATGCGGCCTTCGCCGCCGACATGGGCCTGGTTCACCAGCTGATCGAGCGTCACGACCGGATCACGCGCACGGTGACCAACCTGCCCGACGGCATCAAGACCGTCACCGAGTCCGATGACCCGCAGGTCGCGCAGACCATCAAGGCCCACGTCGCGAGCATGGAGCAACGGCTCACCGAGGGACGGGTATTCAATCTGTTCAGCGCGACGCTGCCCGTCCTGTTCGAGAAGAAGGACCGGATCCAGACCAAGGTCGAGACGACCGGGAAAGGCGCCATCGTCACGCAGACCTCCGACGACTTGGAAGTGGTCACGGCGCTACAGGCGCACGCCGTGGAGGTGAGCGAGCTCGCCCGGGATGGGCGACTCGCCATGATGCGCAGCGCGCGGGCGAGCATGGGAATGATGGCGCGCGGCCCGGGCTCCGGGCCGGATTTCGCGCCGCCTTTCGCTGCGCCCGCACGCTGACTCGGCCATCGGACGTCACGGGGAAGGCTTCCTCCCCCGTGACGCACGCACTCACCACGGAATCGAGGAAAACACGCGAATGAACAGCACGAAACTTCTGATCTCGGCGCTCGCGATCGGCGCCTTCTCCGCAGCGGCGGTGGCCGCCGCGGTGGCGTACCAGGTCGAATGGAAAGGCCAACTGCGCGACACGCATGGCGGAGATGTCAGCGGGAAAGTCTCCCTGGCGGAGTTGCCGCGCACCCCACTGCTCTACGCCGTCGGTCCAGTTGCCGACCTGGGCGGCGAGATCACGGTGATCGACGGGCGGCTCCACCTCGCACGCGTCGAACACGGCATGCTCAAGACGAGTGCCGAGTATGACGGGCGGGCGTCCTTCCTCGTGTGGGCAACCATACCGCAATGGCAGGAAGCCGTACCGCTTGGCACCCCCGCGGCGAGCCCTGCCGAACTCGAGAATCTGATCGAGGCCAAAGCGCGGCGCGCCGGGCTGGACGTCGACAAGCCCTTCCCCTTCATGCTGCGCGGCCCCTTGGCGAGCGTGAAGTACCACGTCCTGAGGCCAACGCAAACGCAGGACCGGCACGCAGCGGCCACAAGCCACACCGACTCGGCGCTCAACCTTCGGGCGAGCGGCGCGGGCGGGACGATCATCGGCTTCTTCTCGAAGAAGCACGAGGGCGTGTTCACCCACGGCGGCAGCTACGCGCACTTGCACGTGCTGCTGGCGGATGGAAATTCGGGGCACGTCGACGAGATCGAGCTCGGCCCCGACGTCGAGCTGCTCCTGCCGCGAACGTGAGGTCCGGACACGGATGGCACGTGCCGGACAGCCGGCTGCATCTCACCAGGCCGGCGAACCGCTGCGGAGGGGCGACGAGGCGGAGAAAGTGGACCGCATCTGAGAAGTAAACTAGGACCGATCTCATAAACGGATAGGAAAATCAATTCACCCGGTATCACGTACTGCGCCGCGCGAGGCGGGCGCGCGAGTTTGTTGGCGCGCCCAGTTCGCGCCGGCGGGCGGTTCTCGCGAGAGATCGCCCGATGTGCAGCGCCGGTCGCGTGAGCGCATTGTGAATGCGCTGCGGCGCAAGGCCCTCGCGGTGCACGAGGCACGGGGGGCAGGCCGGCCACGATCCTCGCGCTGCGCGACGCGATGTCGGGGACCGGGTGATAGGTGAGCGGCAGGCTGACGTAGGTCGGCCAAGCCTCGTGGCCGATGGGCGGGCTTCGCTCGCTCGCTTTGGGCGCCCAGAGTCCCCGGTGCGCGAGGATGCGTCGGACGACACCCGGATCGTCGATCAGGGCGATGATGCGCATCGGCCCCTTGCACTGCGGGCATTCGAGCGGATCGGCTTCGTAGACCTTGCGAATGAGCCGCGCCCAGGCGGCGCGGGCACGCTGGGCGAACTCGCTCACGGTTTCGCAGCTCGCCGCGCCTGAATTGGGCGCGTCCCGCTCATTGACCGCGCGGCGCAGCCGTCCCGATTCTCGTAGCTCCGGCCCGTGGCGCTCGGTGCACTACCACAAGGGGCTCGCGCGCGGGCTGCGCGGGCGGTAGACCCCGGCGCTTGGCGCCACCTGATTGCA